>NZ_JAVRBY020000030.1:0-84792 GCF_034531035.1 Nostoc sp. DedQUE02
AAATTCTCTCTTTACTCCCCCTGCTCCCCCTGCTCCCCCTGCTCCCCCTGCTTCAAAAAGCGATGATCTCACATTTTTGCGTTGCTCCCCCCAATGCCCAATCCCCAACTCACCTATCTGCTAACTAGTGGTAATAGCAATGTCACAAAATAATAAACTAAAGGAGCAGTGAAAATATAACTATCGGTACGGTCTAAAATACCACCGTGACCGGGGATTAACTGTCCAGAATCTTTAACTCCAGCATCTCGCTTGAGCATAGATTCTGTAAGATCCCCTAAAAGACTAGCAATGCCGATCAGCAAACCCAATGCTAAACCAGTGAAGAGGGATCTCGGCAAATCTAGATAATAGGCTCCTGCTATGGCTACAGCAACACTTGAAGTAATTCCAAAGACAGCACCTTCTACAGTTTTTTTCGGGCTAATCTCAGACAGACGAGTTTTTCCAAAGAATTTGCCAATAGTGTAAGCGCCGATATCCGCAGCCCAAATACACAAAAAAGTCAGCAGTGTTGCTGTAAAACCTTGAGCTAAAGAAGCGGAATTTGCCTTTTCCCAGAAATCTGTCCAGGTTGTGGGCCAGTAACCTCCGAAAGGGAGATTGCTAAAAGCAGCACTATCAATTGCTCGTAACCGCACCCAGTAACTTGGTAAATAACCGACATAAAACAGCCCCATAATAGAAGCGGAAACATCAGCGATCGTGGCAAATTTGGGCTGAAACAGCAGGTAAAAACAAATAAGTGTGCCAGCAAGTGGCATCACAGCGTCAGCTAAACTACCATCAAGGGTACAAATCACCAGCAAGACTTGGCTGACAGCCATAGTGGTTTTAGCAGCAGGAGCGATGCCTCTGGCTCGTACCAAATTAAAATATTCCTGTTGACCCAAAAAGATGATAACTGCAAAGATGATGGTAAAGTACCAACCCCCCAAAAGGGTTGCAGAAAGAGCAAGAGCGATCGCAACAATTCCACTAATAATCCGAGACCAAGGCATAGAAGTATTGGGTACTGGGTATTGGGTGCTGGGTATTGGGTATTGGGTATTGGGTATTAGGATAAACTTTTTCCCAGTCGCTAGTCCCCAGTCCCTAGTCGCTAGTCCCCAATCCCCAGTCCCCATTCCCTAATCCAGTTTCTCACCACTAAGGATAAAAATGGGATCAACGGCGGTAAAGGTTTGAGAAAAGCCACGCGTCTCTAAGCGGTTAACCGCAGACTGGACGACTTCGATATTTCTAGCCCTTAACAGGGAAAAGCTCTGAGAAATAGCATACAGACTTTCTAGATTAGCAGCTGTGGCTACAACCCGACCGGATGGTGGCAAATAATGCCAAGCTGCTTGTAATATTTCCTGGATCGGGCGTCCTCCCTCAATACAAATGCGGTGAGGGGCAAGTTTAAGGTTATGTAAACACTCTGGGGCGCTACCTTCAATTACTTCGACGTTTTTCACATCAAAGCGATCGCAGTTACGCTTGATCAGATTAGCTACTTCTTCATCCCTTTCTATAGCGATAATCTGTCCGCCTGGACACAATAGCCCCACCTCTACCGGAATTGTACCCGTCCCTGCGCCAATATCCCACAACACAGAATCTGATTTTAGCCGCAGTTGGGCAATCAATAGCAGGCGGACTTCTCGCTGACTCAGGGGAATTCCTGGCAAATGCTCAAATAATTCATCGGGAATACCAGGGGTAATATAAGGCCAAAGTTGGGAGGGCATAGAACTACGCAATTATACTAAAGATATGGATTTGCCAAATTGAAAAGCTATAAGCTCTAAAAACTTTTCAACCGTAGCATTAGAAGAAAACATAATGATTGGCGAAATATTAGGCGAACGCTATGAAATTCAGCAGCTATTAGGAAAAAAAGCAGGGCGGCGGACGCTATTAGCCCGTGATTTGCAAACTCAGGAATTAGTCGTCATCAAGTTACTTTCTTTTAGTAGTGACTTTGAGTGGGATTCACTCAAGTTATTTGAGCGAGAAGCTGAAACTTTAAAAAACCTAGCACATCCCTCAATTCCTGGCTATTTAAACTATTTTGAGGTAAACTTACCAACCATCAAAGGATTTGCTCTCGTACAAACTTATATCCCTGCACAAACTTTAGAACAATACTTACAATCTGGGCGGACTTTTACAGAAACTGAAATTAAAGAGATAGCTAAAGCACTTTTAAAGATTCTCGTTTACCTACATGAGCTACATCCGCCTCTAATTCACCGTGATATTAAGCCTAGCAATATTTTATTAGGGGAGCGTTCTGGTAATAGTGTTGGTCAAGTTTATTTGGTAGATTTTGGCTCAGTTCAGACTATCCTCGCCACAGAAATCGGCACAAGAACTGTGGTAGGAACTTATGGCTATATGCCACCAGAGCAATTTGGCGGACGCACTGTTGCAGCATCAGACCTTTATAGTTTAGGCGCAACTTTAATTTATTTAATGACGGGTGATCACCCAGCCGATTTACCGCAAAAGGATTTTCGCATTCAATTTGAACAAGCGGCTAATGTGAGTCCCAGCTTTAGCAAGTGGCTAAAGTGGATGATTGAACCCAGTTTAGAAGGGCGTTTTAGTTCTGCGGCTGTTGCGATCGCAGCCTTAGAAAAATCACAAGCGACATTACCTGCTTTAATTGGCAGCAAACCAGACGGGAGTAAGATTCAACTAACTAAAAATTGGGATTCTCTAGAGATTATCGTTCCACCATCTGGTTTTGATCCATCAATAGTATTCACAGGTTTATTTGCGATCGTCTGGAATTCATTTATTCTCTTTTGGACAATTGGCGCACTTTCAGCACCTTTTCCTGTCAACATCCCCTTTGCGTTGTTTTCACTTCCATTTTGGGGTGCTGGCTTGATGATGGTGTATAAATTTTTCTTTCATTTTTTTGGACGCATCTGCTTACGCCTGAATCGCGAACAAATTTCCCTAACTTGGGAGTTGTTTGCTTGGAAATTTTATCGTCCCCGTGCATCGCCAAGACAAAGTATTAATAAATTAGTTTACATTCCCAAACATTTTACGAAAGATTCTGAAGGTACGAGAATTGCCGTTCCCGCACAATTGGATATTTGGGTAGGAGTAAAAAAATATCAACTTGGTGGTAGTGATGGTGCAATCAAATCTGAAGCGGAATTAGAATGGCTAGCTCAGGAATTGAGCGATTGGTTAGGTTTGCCAATTACCAATCCAATTAAAAATTAGTTGCGTTAATGATTGCTTTGTTCAAAGTGTCCAGTTCTGTCTCGACCATACTTGGTATAAAAAACAAGCACTGCCATAAATGTAGATACTTGGTATATTGCTCTATTCATCCAGCAAATTGATCAAAAAAAATAGCTAAGAGTTGGAAAACTTATGCTTTTATGGATAATACTGTCTTTATATACTGTACAAATGTACTAACAAAGCTTAGATGAGACTTAATTGTAACCCTTACTACGAAACAAAATTTGGTGCTGCTTATTTGGGAAACAGCCTAGAATTAATGGCTGGTATTCTCGACGAAAGTATCGATTTAATTTGTACCTCTCCACCATTTGCATTAGTTCGTAAAAAAGAATATGGAAACGTTGATGCTGACGAATATGTTGAATGGTTTAAAGATTATGCGACACACTTTTACCGTATTCTTAAACCAACAGGCTCATTAGTTATTGATATTGGTGGCAGTTGGATTAAAGGGATGCCAGTTCGTTCTCTTTATCATTTTGAACTGGTTGTTTCTTTATGCAAAGCAAAAGAAAAAGGCGGACTTGGATTTTATTTGGCACAAGAATTGTATTGGTATAACCCAGCAAAACTACCTACCCCTGCCGAATGGGTAACAGTTCGCAGAGAAAGAGTTAAAGATTCAGTAAATACAATTTGGTGGCTGTCAAAAGAACCACATCCTAAAGCTAATAATAGAAGGGTTTTAAAGCCTTATAGTAATGCGATGAAAAACCTTTTAAATAATGGATATAAACCTAAAATTAGACCATCAGGACATGATATTTCCGATAAATTTGGGAAGGACAGGGGAGGAGCAATTCCCCCAAATATTATTGATGGACGTTGTAGTACAGAGAAAGAAGAAATAGGGCAACCGACTCTTATAAAAGAAACTTTATTTGAAGATTTAGTCCAGCCCGTAAATTTAATTTCTGTCTCGAATACAGCTTCCAACGATTATTATCAAAGGCGTTGCAAACAAGAATATTTTAAGCCACATCCAGCCAGATTTCCTCAAGCTTTACCAGAGTTTGTCATTAACCTTTGTACAGAACCAGGTGATATTGTTTTAGAACCTTTTGCTGGTTCTAATATGACAGGTCGAGTTGCAGAAACTTTACAAAGACGCTGGTTGGCTTTTGAGATTGATGAAAATTATATCAAAAGCTCAAAACTGAGATTTGAAGAAAATGCTCCTTTGCTTGTGGAACCTCCACCAGATTTACCATCAATCGCAATAGAAAATGCTGATCAGAACCAGTCAGTACAGTTAGGACTGTTTTAAAAGAGATATTTATTTAGCGATATCAGTATTGCTATATGTAACAATACTTAACAATATTAGGTTTATTTATACCTTGTTTCTGCAAGGGGGTTGAGCGCTGATCGATGGCGAACTCATCGTATTTGAGCCATCAATGTCTATATTTAATTACAGATGCCTTAGAGGAAATTTATATGTTTGGACTGGGATGGCCAGAAATAGCTGTAATTAGCATAGTCGCTGTTCTAATTTTTGGGCCAAAAAAAATTCCCGAATTGGGAACCGCACTAGGCAAAACCCTACGAGGTTTTAAGGAGGAGATGAAAACTCCCAGTGAGGAAACCAATCAGGAAGAAGAAAAACAATAATAAAAATACAGGAGTCAGCGCACTGACTCCTCTTGACTACAGTAAGGTATTAACAACAGAAGAAGGTGTAATCCCATTTTGGGAATCGATGACAGTTGTGCCGGGATTTTGTTGGTGTGTCTCTTCCTTCGCTAAACCACGCAGCTTGATTAACTTAATTGCGCGAGTAACGCTTTCTGGCAAAATGACCACCAGACTGTTATCAGGAGCCATGTCTAAGCCTTTATTGATCGCTTGGGTTTCATCCAAAATTGATTCATAGCGGCTATCAGGCTTAACTTCGCTGATGCCTTGAATAATCAATTCAGCAGCTGATCCCCGTGGTCGTCCCCGTGTATCATCGTCTTCTTTGATGATGATGTAATCAAAAATTTGTGCTGCTAATTTGCCCAAAGTAACAAAGTCTTCGTCGCGGCGATCGCCTGGCCCGCCAATTACGCCAATCCGTTGTCCTGTAGTCCAGTTCCGCACAAAGGAACCTACAGCTTCGTAACTAGCGGCGTTGTGGGCATAGTCCACCAAAGCGTGGTAGTTGCCTAAATTAAATAAATTCATTCGTCCCGGTGTTTGACTAACTGAGGCCCGGAAGGTCTTCAAACCAGCACGAATCTGTTCAATTGTGACGTTTTGCACAAACGCTGCCAAACTTGCTGCTAAAGCGTTGGCAATCATAAACGGCGCACGTCCGCCCATTGTTAAAGGTATATTTTCGGCTCTTTCTATACGGTGTGTCCAATCACCTTTAACAATTGACAAATAGCCATTTTCATATACTGCCGCTACTCCACCCTTTTGGATGTGCTTCCGCACTAATTCCGAGTCGGGGTTCATGGTGAAGTAGGCAATATTAGCCTTAGTTTTTTCTGACATAGCGGCGACGCGGCGATCGTCGGCGTTAAGTACCGCGTAGCCATCCGGGAATACGGCTTCTGCTACAACGCTTTTCAGGTTAGCTAACTGCTCAATGGTATCTATATCACCTATTCCTAAGTGGTCAGAGGCTACATTCAATACCACCCCCACATTTGCGGCTTCAAAGCCCAATCCAGAGCGGAGAATGCCACCGCGAGCTGTTTCCAGTACTGCTACTTCTACTGTGGGATCTTGGAGGATGAGGTGGGCACTTTGAGGGCCTGTATTATCACCAGATTCTACTAAGTAATCACCGATATATGTTCCATCGGTGGTAGTATAACCTACTACTTTTCCAGTCTGTTTATAAATATGTGCTAGCAGTCGGGTAGTGGTGGTTTTGCCATTAGTACCCGTAATGCTGAGGATGGGGATTTGGCTAGATTGCTCGTTAGGAAACAGCATATCCATGACTGCGCCAGCGACATTACGGGGAATGCCGACACTTGGGGCAACGTGCATCCGAAAGCCGGGAGCGGCGTTAACTTCGACAATCACGCCATCTACTTCCCGCAAAGGACGGCTAATATCTGTGGTGACGATATCGAGTCCGGCGATATCTAAACCGATAATTTTGACTACTCGTTGTGCTAACCAAAGATTTTCTGGGTGAATTTCATCGGTACGGTCAACGGCACTACCACCTGTACTCAAGTTTGCTGTTGCTCTGAGATAACAAATAGTACCTTTGGGTGGCACGCTATTTAGGGTGTAACCTTGCCTTTCTAGCAACTGGTAGCTGGTGCGGTCTAGTTCAATTTTGGTTAAGACGTTATCATGTCCTTCACCACGATTTGGGTCAAGGTTGGTTTCTTCGATTAGTTCAGAGATGGTGGATCTGCCGTTGCCAATGACATGAGCCGGGACACGTTCGGCTACTGCTACTACTTTCCCATTTACCACCAGTACCCTGTGGTCGCGCCCAACGTAATATCTTTCGACAATGATTGATCGGGAAACTTGTCTGGCAGCTTCGTATCCAGCTTCAGCTTCTTCCCAAGTTCTGATATCAATGGTGATCCCACGTCCATGATTGCCATCTAGTGGCTTGATGACGATGGGATAGCCACCAACAAATTCAATGGCTTGTTCTAAATCGTCTAAGAAGTTGATTACTGTACCTCTGGGTACTGGCGCACCAGCAGCAGCAAGGATGCGTTTAGTGGCTTCTTTATCGCAAGCTAGTTCTACACCCAAAATGCTGGTGTTGTCCGTCATTGTGGCCTGCATCCGCTTCTGGTTCACGCCGTAGCCTAGCTGAATCAAGAAGCGGGCTTCCAGCGACATCCAGGGAATACCTCTTTTTTCTGCTTCTTTAACGATCGCTTCCGTAGAAGGCCCTAAGGAAGCATCACGCATAAAGTCTTTCAGGTCTTGGATATCTTGCTCTAGTTCTGCCTTAGGATAACGGCCTCGATCAACAATACTCTGGCACAGCCGTACTGCGGCTCGTCCAGCGTAGCGTCCCGCTTCCTCATTCTGGTATTCGATTACTACTTGGTAAATTCCGGGTGTGGCAGTTTCGCGGGTGCGACCAAAGCCGACATGCATACCAGCTAATTCTTGAAGTTCTAAGGCTACGTGTTCCACTATGTGGCCAATCATTGTGCCTTCTTTGACTCGCATTAGAAAACCACCGCGACAGCCAGGCGAACAATAGTGGCCCTCCAGACTTGGCAGCGCCTCAACTAATCCTTCATAAAAGCCAGGGATTTCATTCGAGGGCGTCTCGCCAAGGTTTTCTAAATCGAGGCGCATGACGATCAGTTTGTGGCGTCGAATGCTCCAATAGTTTGGGCCGCGTAATGTCTGGATCTTGAGGATTCTCATGGGAATAGGTAGATGGAGATTCGGAACCAAAATTCTAGTTTCTTACTGGAATTGACCGCTAAACTGTTCGTTAAAAACAGTTTTTTCTTTTTACATGGTATTCTTATCATTTTTGTACGGTAAGAAATAATAAATGTGCGGCCAACTCAGTGTAACCTCAGATACTCTATCCCGTCAGCTGGAGATTCGGTGTACAGCAGGCAATACAGTCCGCTGGTACAAGTGGAAGCGATCGCCTAAGCTGAGGATATGAAGACGTAAATTATGTACGGTTAAGGGTTCATTAGCACCGACATGGGGTTCGTTGGTGTGGGTCAACTCAGTGGGATCGACAATGGTAACACTGCCTTTACCCATAACTTGTAGCCAACCATCACGTTCAAACACAGCACAAGTATCTTCGTCAATGCCAATACCTAAGCGATCCGGATGAGCTGAGATCGCACTAATCAGTCGCCCCATCCGATTACGGTTGTGAAAATGTTGGTCGACGATTACTTCGGGAATAAATCCCAAACCCGTTGCCATATCCACTAGGGAACGATTGGGCGTTTCTCCACTACCGCCGCCAGCAATCATGTGATGCCCCATCACCGCCGCTCCTGCACTGGTGCCTGCTAACGTCAGTTGCCCCGCCCTCACCCGCTGACGAATAATTTCCATTGCTGGCGTATCTGCCAATACGCCACAAAGACGCAGCTGGTCTCCTCCTGTCAAAAATACCCCACTACAGGCTTCTAAGGATGCTTTTATCTGAGAGGTTTCACACTGTTCTCGTTCGCGGATGTCTAAAATCTCTACCTTCTGGGCACCCATTTCTTCAAAAATGCGAATATACCGACCACCAATGATGGCAGGTTCGCGAGAGGCAGATGGAATAATTGTAATATAAGCCTTACTAGCACCGGCGCGTCCAAAAAAAGTTCGTAGGATTTCGCGCCCATGAACTTTATCTTCTGCACCTCCGATAACCAGAACGGCGGTTTTAGTTGCTTGGGGTGTCCTCATTTCTAGCGATTTAGCTTGTAATTGCGGCATTTTGGTTCTCCTGTCAACAACTTCAGGTGAATTTAACAAGGTTCAGTTGCCTGATGATTTTTGCGCTTTGCAACTTTTGAGAGGACACTTTTTGGAAGTTTGGAACTGGGTCAGCCACTCTCCAAATTCTCGCTTAACGCTCGCGTTGCCTCAGTCTAAACGTGTTCGTTCCCATTCCTCTCTCGCCAGCGCCTTGTTTTTCACCTGTCCACTTGCAGCAGGGCAAAATAGTCTTTAAGTAGCTATATTCCCCTTTTAAGTTTGGGGACAAGCAGTTAAGACTACGCTTTTTTCTGAGGCTGGCTCGATGCATCCTGGAAGTTGTTAACTTGATATGATTATTAATTTAAATGTAGTTGTGACAACATTTAAACATAAATTAAGTAATTAGAAAAACTTTTGATCCCATCTAAAATCCAAGAGGTCTGGTAGTTTTAGATACTATTGATAAAGTTTAACTGGAGTCGGGCTGGACTTTGGCTTGCTGGTGTTTGCTAGACATTCAAATTTAAGATTAGTGTCCTCGAATACGAATAACTGTGCGCTTTGATATAGTTACGCTTTTTCCTGACTGTTTTAACTCTGTTCTCAATTCTGGGCTGCTAGGTAAAGCCTTAGCCAAACAGATTGCCGAAGTGCATCTGGTTAACCCACGGGACTTTACCACTGACAAGCACCGAAAAGTAGATGATGAACCCTACGGCGGTGGTGTTGGAATGCTAATGAAGCCAGAACCTATTTTTACTGCTGTGGAGTCGCTGCCGATTCTACCCCGAAGAGAAGTAATTTTGATGAGTCCACAGGGTCAAACAATTAATCAACCTCTTTTGAAAGAATTGGTGACAAATTATGACCAGTTAGTAGTTATTTGCGGGCATTACGAAGGAGTGGATGAGAGGGTGCTACATTTGGTAACTCGTGAAGTATCTTTAGGGGATTTTATTCTGACTGGCGGAGAAATTCCAGCAATGGCTTTGATTAATGGTGTAGTGCGCCTAATACCCGGAACTGTAGCCAAAACGGAGTCCCTGACAGCAGAAAGTTTTGAGGAAGGGTTATTGGACTATCCTCAATATACTCGTCCTGCTAATTTTCGCGGTTTGAAAGTCCCTGATGTTTTGCTCAGTGGGAATCACGCAGCGATCGCACAGTGGCGTTACGAACAACAAATTCAAAAAACCCGCGATCGCCGCCCCGATCTCCTGGAGAAATTGCAGGAAGGGAAGCAGGGGGAGCAGGGGAGCAGGGGAGCAGGGAGAGAAGAATAATTTCTAACTCCTAACAAATGACAAATGACAAATGACAAATGACAAATGACTAAAATTCGTATTGGTAACGGCTACGATATTCACCAGTTGGTGAGCGATCGCGCTTTAATCTTAGGTGGAATTCAAATTCCTCATGAACTAGGTTTGTTGGGTCACAGTGACGCTGACGTATTAACGCACGCAATTATGGATGCCATGCTTGGCGCATTATCCTTGGGGGATATTGGTCATTATTTTCCGCCTAGCGATCCCCAATGGGCGGGAGCAGATAGTTTAGTACTATTAAATCAAGTACATAAACTGATTCGCGATCAAGGCTGGCAGGTGGGAAATATTGACTCGGTAGTAGTAGCAGAACGCCCAAAATTAAAACCGCATATTCACAACATGCGTGACAAAATAGCAAGAATTTTAGAATTAGAACCAAATCAAATCGGCATCAAAGCTACCACTAATGAAAAATTAGGCCCTGTTGGACGTGAAGAAGGTATATGTGCTTATGCTGTTGTCTTGCTAGTTGCTTCAGAGTGAATTTGTTTTAGCCTCTGATAAAGATATTGAAGACTGATTAGATGGAAACAAATTGAAAATTATGAAATTTTTTAGAAAAATATTTCTGGCAATTAAATATTTTTGGTTGCCAATAATTTTGACTTCAGCAACAGCACTTACCGTTACCGCCTGCAATCCAGCTAACTTCAAAAGTGCAGCTGCTCAAACGCCACAATTAATAAGTAGCATTCTTAGCGATCCCAAAACTTTCAACTACCCTCTGAGTCAAGAGTTTCCTAATGTTTTTCCTCTAATTTATGAGGGGTTAATCACCCAAAATCCAATAACCGCTAAAGTCGAGCCAGCATTAGCAGAATCCTGGCAAATTTCCGATGATAAATTAAAGATTGTTTTTAGCATACGCCAAGGGTTGAAATGGTCTGATGGTCAGCCACTAACAGTAGATGATGTAGTGTTTACCTACAACGATATTTACTTAAACGAGGCGATTCCTACAGATGTGAGAGACGGCTTGAGGGTTGGTGAAAGTCGGAAGTTGCCCACTGTGCGAAAATTGGATGAACGCCGGGTTGAGTTTAGCGTACCAGAACCCTTTAGACCTTTTTTACTGAGTACAGGTTCGCCAATTTTGCCCGCCCACATATTGCAAAAATCGGTAAAAACGAAAGACCAAGATGGGAAGCCGATTTTTCTGACACAATGGGGCGTTGATACTCCTCCCGACCAAATTATTGTCAACGGCCCTTACAAAATAGAGCGCTACGATACTAGTCAGCGTGTCGTCTTCCGGCGTAATCCCTACTACTGGCGCAAGGATGCTCAAGGCAATTCCCAGCCTTATATTGAACGGGTAATTTGGCAAATTGTGGAATCAACAGATACCTCGTTGCTGCAATTTCGTTCTGGCGGTTTAGATACTGTAGGAGTGTCACCAGATTACTTTTCTTTGCTAAAGGTGCAAGAAAAGCAGAGTAATTTCACAATTTATAATGGTGGGCCAACATCCGCTACATCGTTTGTTTGGTTCAATCTCAACAAAGGTAAAAGGAACGGAAAACCATTAGTCGATCCGGTTAAGTCTCGGTGGTTCAATAATGTGCAATTTCGGCAGGCTATAGCTTATGCAATTGACCGCCAAACGATGATTAATAACACTTTTCGCGGCTTAGGTGTACCACAAGATTCACCGATTTCTGTACAAAGTCCTTATTATCTTTCCCCTAAAGAAGGGTTAAAAGTTTACGATTACAATCAGCAAAAAGCTAAGGATTTACTCATACAAGCAGGATTTAAGTACAACAACAATCAATTAGTAGATGCTCAAGGAAATCGTGTCCGTTTCTCTTTGCTTACCAATGCTGGAAATAAAATCCGTGAGGCAATGGGATCGCAGATTAAACAAGACTTGAGCAAAATCGGCATTCAAGTTGATTTTACCCCGTTGGCATGGAATACTTTTACTGACAAAGTTTCTAACTCCTTGGATTGGGAAGCTTCTTTGATGGGTCTGACGGGCGGATTAGAACCAAATGATGGTGCTAATGTCTGGGCGCCTGAAGGCGGATTGCACATGTTTAATCAGAAACCCCAAGCAGGACAAAAGCCGATTCAGGATTGGGAGGTTGCTCCTTGGGAAGCCGAAATAGGGAATCTTTACATCCAAGCTGCACGAGAATTAGACGAAGCTAAAGTTAAAGCGATTTATGCCGAAACACAGCGTATTACTCAGGAAAATTTACCTTTTATTTACTTGGTTAATCCTTATTCAATGTCAGCAGTGCGTAATCGTTTTGAAGGCATTAAATTCTCTGCCCTTGGCGGTGCATTCTGGAATATTGAACAAATTAAAGTAACGGATTAGTCATTAGTCAATAGTCATTAGTTAGTAATTAGTGGTATCTAACAACTGACAACTGACAACTGACAACTGATAAGTAACAAAGGACAAATGACCAATGACAAATGACAAAACTTTGCGATCGCTCCTAGAAGCGGTTGCCAATGGTAAAGTTACGCCAGATACGGCATTAGACTCACTCAAAGATTTAACTTATGAATCTGTAGGTGAATTTGCCAAAATTGACCACCATCGCCAGCTAAGAACTGGTTTCCCAGAGGTGATTTGGGGCCCTGGGAAAACGCCCGATCAAATTGCTCAAATTATGGAAGTGATGCGTCTCCGTAATCCGGTGGTGATGGCAACTCGCATTGAACCAGCAGTTTATGCCGTACTGGAATCAAAAGTTAGCGGTTTGCGATATTACGAATCGGCGCGAATTTGTGCGATCGCTCCCCCTACCATCGAACCACAATTTGCGGGTGAAATTGGTATCCTTTCTGCTGGTACTGCCGATTTACCCGTTGCTGAAGAAGCGGCTGTCACTGCTGAACTTTCTGGTTTCCGAGTACAGCGCCTCTGGGATGTTGGTGTGGCGGGGATTCACCGCTTATTAAGTAACCGCCACGTGATTGAGTCCGCATCGGTATTAATTGTCGTGGCGGGAATGGAAGGCGCTTTACCCAGCGTTGTCGCAGGTTTAGCCAGTTGTCCCGTGATTGCTGTACCCACCAGTATCGGTTATGGCGCAAGTTTTGGCGGTTTAGCACCTTTATTGACAATGCTTAACTCTTGTGCTGCGGGAGTAGGCGTAGTAAATATCGATAATGGTTTTGGTGCAGCAGTTTTGGCGGGGCAAATTTTGCGGACTGCCGAGAAATTGCGGTTGGCATCGGCTGCATCTTGAGTTAAGACATTGAAGTTATATCTAATATTTCAGTAAATATCAGTAATTAATATGAAGAAGGGGAAAGGGGAAAGTGAAAGGGGAAAGGGAACCCCATACTTTAAAGCAGGGGTTTTAAATAAAGACGCTGATTTTTCTCTCTGCGAGAAGCCAAGGGCGAACGCACTACGTGTCTCAAAATCTTCTTTTTTTGTTCGACCTATTTAAAAATAGGGGCTTTGTACCTTGTGGGGAAAAGTTCTTTATTCCTGCCCTTTCCCCCTTTACCTTTCTCCTTTTCCCCTTCTTGGTAAAGAATAAACTGATACTGGAATTTTTCAGCCCTAACTTCTTAAGTACCCAATATGAGCCACTACAGCGATTTGACATCTCAGTTACTTTGGCATTTGCCTGTAAATTTGACGGCACTAGCACAAACAATCACTGATCCAAACGTTATGGGTCAGATGCAAAAAGCTTGGGCCCACTTTATACAAACGGGTCAAGTGTGGGCATTGTTGATTGGTTTAGTCATTGGCTATATGATTCGGAATCTAACTAGCTACGGTTAAAGAAATTTTAGATTTTGGATTTTAGATTTTAGATTAATCCAAAATCTAAAATCCAAAATTGATGCCCTCCCCTTATAATTTATGACCAAACAAGAAACTTGGAGCCAGAGGTTTGAATCAGCGTTGCATCCAGCGATCGCTCGTTTTAATGCCAGTATAGGTTTTGATATTGAATTAATCGAATATGACCTCACTGGTTCTCAAGCCCATGCCCAAATGCTCGCTCATACGGGCATTATCTCCCCAGAAGAAGGAGAGCAACTGGTTACAGGTTTAGAACAAATTCGCCAAGAGTATCGCCAAGGTAAATTTCAGCCTAGTGTCGATGCTGAAGATGTGCATTTTGCAGTTGAACGCCGACTTACAGAAATTGTCGGCGATGTGGGTAAAAAGGTGCATACGGCGCGATCGCGTAATGACCAAGTTGGCACAGATACTAGACTCTACCTGCGCGACCAAATCCAAGAAATCAAAAGCCAATTGCGAGAATTTCAAGGTGTTTTACTAGATATAGCTGAAAAGCACGTTGAAACCCTGATTCCTGGCTATACCCACCTCCAACGCGCCCAACCCCTGAGTTTAGCTCATCACCTCTTGGCATACTTTCAAATGGCACAACGCGACTGGGAACGCTTAGGAGACGTTTCTCGCCGCGTGAATATCTCACCTTTGGGGTGTGGTGCTTTAGCGGGAACTACTTTCCCTATTGATCGCCACTACACAGCCAAACTATTGAATTTTGACGATATTTATGCTAACAGCCTTGATGGAGTGAGCGATCGCGATTTTGCGATCGAATTTTTGTGTGCTGCTAGCTTGATTATGGTTCACCTCAGTCGCCTTGCAGAAGAAGTCATTCTTTGGTCATCTGAAGAATTTCGCTTCGTCACCCTCAAAGATAGCTGTGCTACGGGTTCTAGTATCATGCCCCAAAAGAAAAACCCCGATGTTCCAGAATTAGTGCGGGGGAAAACTGGACGTGTATTCGGTCATCTCCAGGCGATGTTAGTGATTATGAAGGGGCTTCCCCTGGCATATAACAAAGACTTGCAAGAAGATAAAGAAGGTCTATTTGATAGCGTTAATACAGTCAAAGCCTCTTTAGAAGCGATGACGATTTTGCTCAGGGAAGGCTTAGAATTTCGTACCCATCGGTTAGCATCAGCTGTGGCGGAGGATTTTTCTAATGCCACCGATGTAGCAGATTATTTGGCAGCACGGGGCGTTCCTTTTCGGGAAGCTTACAACCTTGTGGGTAAGGTGGTAAAAACTAGTATTGCCGCAGGTAAACTCCTAAAAGATTTGAAGTTGTCAGAGTGGCAACAACTACATCCGGCATTTGCAGAAGATATTTATGAGGCGATATCCCCCCGTCAAGTTGTGGCAGCCCGCAACAGTTACGGAGGTACTGGCTTTGTACAGGTAAGCAAAGCACTTATAGCTGCCCGCACTCAAATTGCTCAATAGAGGGATTGGGGACTGGGGAGCAGGGGAAAAGGTTAAAGGTTAAAGGGAAAAGGAATAAATTTAATCTTTCCCCTTACCCCTTACCCTTTCCCCTTTCCCCCTTCCCCATGCCCAATGCCCAATGCCCAATGCCCAAAAATAAATAAGGGCGTACAAATCAATGTACGCCCTAAAAAATAAATAATCTAAATAACAAGGATTTAAGCAGACAACTTAGTCAGTGTCAGCTGCTGTTGCTGCGCCTTCTTCTTCTTCACTCTTTGGTGGTCTTTGTTGGAACCTTCTCTGCATTCTTCCTGTCGTAGTCCGTTTACGAAACTTTCTGGCATACGCCTGGTTACGTAGCGCCTTTTCTTTTTTTGGGTTACGGCGCTTGGCCATGTTCACCTCATTAATAAACAACAAAAAAGTAGCAACTAGGCATCACGTAGGCAATATTAGCTACCAATATTCTTGATATACTTGTAGCCTAGTGCAGCAATAAATACGCTTTAAACAGTGTACTAGTCTACCGCATTTCACCTAAGTCTGTCAAGAATAATTCAGAATTATCCTCGCAAGCTAGATGAAAAATACCTTTTCTTAGATTCCAATCTATCAAATAGATTGGAAATTAGGTAACTTGTTGTACTTATTGAAACAAACCAAATTTATCACGAAAGAATTCAGGAGTCAGTCGTTATAACTCAGTAAGAATGGGTGGGTTTAAGCATGGAATCTGATATTTGATTTACTGGTTTTTAAATTAAGTCGAGGTTTCTTAGGGACTTTCAGTGAAAAAAACACCCCATCTCTGGTTAGCACAGTTGTGTTACCCTACAAATGTATAAATAATTTAGGATAATTTATTTTTTGGAAGTCCCTGAAACCCTACTTACTTGCCTCTTCTAAATTTAGAATTCAGACTTAGGGATTCTGAATTATTATTCATATTATTTTTTTTAATGTGTACTGAAAAACTATTATTAATAGCTAGTTTCAGCAGTACTAATGCTAGATAGAAACTGAAAATTTTCTTAATTACAAAGATATTATGTATATATAAATACAGTGCTTCTATTGAAACTTGATGTTAGAATTGATAGTATTCTACGTAAATCGTGAGAATAAAACCTCAACCCACAAACATTTTTGTATAAAACAAAACTCAACGAAGATTTTATTAGTTGAGTCCATGTAAGTGGTAGGGAACTATAGAATACAACACAGAAATTTTGAAGATTGAACGTTATTGCTTTTTTTCCGGCAGCTGTCGAGTCCACACGTAGCTTATGGCGTATTGGACAAACAGTATTGGGTATTATATTTCGTCATCCCATTACTGGTACTAGTATCATCCCAATTTTACCCGATGGTCGGATTGTACTGATCCGGCGGCGCGACAATGGTCTTTGGTCATTGCCTGGAGGGATAGTGGATTGGGGAGAAGATATTCCCAATACAGTCCGCCGGGAATTGATGGAGGAAACCGGGCTAGAATTGGTGAAAATTAACCGTTTGGTAGGAGTTTATTCTGCACCAGACCGCGATCCCCGAATCCATTCAATTTGTATTGTGGTTGAAGCCGAGGTACAGGGAATAATGGAGATTCAGGATACTTTGGAAGTAATGGAAATCCAAGCTTTCTCTCCCACTTTTCTACCTTCAGGACAGATGTCTCACGACCATACTCGGCAGTTGCAAGACTACTTGAATGGTTTGACAACACTGGCATAACAATATTTTTTTCATTAGTCATTAGTTATTTGTCAGATGCTAATGACTAATGACTATTTATTTTATTATGGTGCTACAAGTTAACTGCTAAATTAAAATGGATACACTATTCCGTAACTCCCGAAGAAAGCTCTCTCAAGGGCTATTATTCTGGCGTGAAGTCGGTGAAAAAACCCCTATAATTTTTTTACATGGTGCTTGGAATGAAAGCAGTCAATGGTTATCTGTGATGGAGTCGCTTGCACAAGATTTTCATTGTTTTGCACCTGATTTATTAGGGTTTGGTGAATCAGAAAATCCAAATATCTACCATTCGATAGATTTACAAGTTGAGTGTTTAGCTGAGTTTTTGCAAGCTGTTAAGTTAGAAAAAGTATATTTAGTAGGGCATTCTCTTGGGGGTTGGATTGCTGCTAGCTATGCGTTAAAGTATCCAGAGAAAGTTGCTGGTATGGTATTGCTAGCACCAGAGGGTGTAGAGATAGCAGGACAAGAACAGCATTGCCAAAAGATGCGGCGATTATTGAATTATTCACCACTAATAGTTAAATTGTTGCGATCGCTAATTCCTTTAACTAAAATTCTGGGTTGGCATGAAAAAATTGCCCAGGATTTGCAATTACGTCAGGAATTGTTGCGTTACCCCATAGCTTGTCAGTTACTTTTCAAACGGCGGCAAGTAGAAATTGAGGCGGAATTAGTACAAAAGCGGCTTTATATGATAGATGTGCCGGTTTTTATTTTACAAGGTGGCCAAGATACACCAGATGCTTTAGCTAAAAGTCGGGTTTATGCTCAACTGATGCCGAAAGTCGAGTTAAAAATGATTGCCCATGCCGGAAATGACTTAGCAGAATCTTGTGCTGGTGTTGTAGCGATCGAGATTCGGGAGTTTATTAAAGGGAATTGAGGATTTAGATACTGTCTTGATGCATGATACGGCAAAGTATGCAAGTTTACAAAGAATTGGTATTAAAATTATTTTTTCACAAAGCAATGCAATAATCTATACTAAGCCTAGAGCGGCTTCATCCAGATTATTAAATTGGAAAAACTTTTCTGATGAAATTAACTCAAAAGCTTTGTATCGTTACTACTGCTGGGGTAGTGATGAGTCTGGGTTTACTAAAAGCTGTCCCAGTCCAGGCAGTTACACTCAACTTTGATTGGACTGGTAATGCAGGGTATTCAGCTAAAGGCTCGTTTTCCTATGATGAAACTCAAAGTTACACAACCATAGACAATTCAAAACTTCAATCCCTGGAAGTTTCTTTTTTTGACCCAAGTCAAAAATTATTGAATAGTTTTACTCCAATTACTAATAAGAGTATTGTTTATGGTTTTTTAGATTTTAACTACGATATAGCCACAAAGTCTTTGTTTGGGTACTTTGATGTAGGTCAGGATAATGCCCAAAGTACAGATTATTATCTGTTCGGAACTGTTGGTTTAGGACTTAGCCTGAGAAATCCAACTCAGGGAACAATAGATCAGAACAATGGATTAATTAATATTACCTCTACTACCCCAGTCCCTGAACCATTAACAACGGGTGGCACAGTTTTCACTGCTAGCATCGCCTGGTTGATGAAGCGTAGACAAGTTACTGCTCAAAAAGCCAAAACTTAAACATCTTGAGCCACTTTGATAAAACTTTAATTTTTCGTTGGCTAAAATATTAACATTTCCTTAATTCTAAGATTGATGAAAGCTGGTCACGGACATCCAAAGCGTCTATGACCAGCTTTAATAATTTTGGTAAAAGAAAATTCAAAAGCAACTTTTAAAACTCAAATAATAACTAGATTTGAAGGTTTATTTCCTAATATTATGGGTCTAGCCAATTATTTTTTAATGAAAGTATTATAAGCAATCCGATTTGATTTCTGTATCCCTCACGGGAGCGTAGCCATACTTATTTGCGTAGGAGGCAAGAGGCAATAGGCAATAGGCAACAGTCAAGAAGCCTCTTTGAGTTGTACTGAATTTTTTCAGAAATCAAATATGAGTCCTATAGTAACGATGATTTTTCTATATAAAAAGTGATTAAGAAGTGATTAAATAAGGCTATTAAATGCTAGTAAATAGTAAAGAATAGTTACAAATGAATTGGTATAATTCACAATTTTTAATTGTGAAATTAGTAGCAATTAGACGGATGATAAAGTCACGACAAAAATTCAACAAGGATATTTTAGTGTGAAATATCATCTGACAAAATACTATAAGCTATTAGTTCTTTTTGTCTGTACAACGTTGTTCATCTTTTTTGGTCAGATAGTTGTTGCTCAAAGTAACTATAATCTAGTCGCTCAAGGGCAGCAAAGAGTACAACTGATTGTGGGTGGTGATTTTATCGTAACGATGAACGAGGCACAACCCGTTATCCAGAATGGTGCGATCGCCATTAGGGACGGCAAAATTGTTGCGGTAGACACACAATACAAAATCATGGCATCTTACAGAGCCGACAGGACGCTACCAGGCGACGGTCTGGTGCTGATGCCGGGTCTGGTCAACGGTCATTCTCACTCAGCAATGGTTCTGTTTCGCGGTCTTGCGGACGACTTAGCGTTGCAAGATTGGCTCCAGAATTACATCTTCCCAGCAGAAGGGAAGTTCGTTGATGAAAATTTTGTCCGCGTTGGCGAACAGCTTGCCTGCTGGGAGATGATACGCGGTGGTACAACAACCTTTGTTGATATGTACTTTCAGCCAGATGTCGCTGCCAAAGTCGTTAGTGAATGCGGCTTACGCGCCATTATTGCGCCCTCTTCAATAGATTTTCCCAGCCCTGGTTTCCAAGGATGGGATGATGCTTTTGCCTTGTCGATAAATTTTCTGAAACGTTGGAAAGGTAAGAACGAACGTATCATACCAGCTCTTGCTCCGCACGCTCCCTACACTGTTTCGCCAGAGCATCTTGTCCAGGCTATTCAGGCTGCACGTCATTACGATGTGCCGTTGACAATTCACTTGGCAGAGACACAAGCTGAAGTAAAAGATGTCCAGCAACGCTATAACGCAACTCCAGTCAAACATCTAGAAAATCTGGGTTTCCTAGAACCGCGTGTATTTGCCGCACACGTTGTCTGGCCTAACGCAAGTGAAATCGCCCTGCTGGCTAAACGCGGTGTTGGTGTTATCCACAATCCTGACTCGAATTTGAAACTGGCTTCTGGCTTTGCGCCGATTCCGGCGATGCTGAAAGCAGGAATTAAGGTTGGTTTAGGTACGGATGGAGCCGCATCGAACAACGTTCTTGATATGTGGAAGGCAATTCGCCTCACTGCCCTCATCCATAAAGGGACTACCCTTGACCCGACTACTGTACCAGCTAAGACAGTTTTGCGTATGGCAACAGTTGGTGGTGCAGAAGCACTTGGCTTATCGGATAAAATTGGTGCAATTAAGGTGGGACTTCAAGCCGACCTAATTCAAGTCCAGCTTAAAGAACCACACTTGCTCCCGCTTTACGATGTCATCTCACATCTTGTTTATGCAGCAGATGCCCAAGATGTTGATACTGTAATTGTAAATGGACAAGTTTTAATGGAAAAACGTAAGATGCTCACGGTTGACCCTGAGAGGATTCGCCGTGAAGCTACTTCTATCGCTCAGAGAATCAAAGCTCAATTCCGACCTGCTAATTGATCAATCTAAGCTGCTCTGGGTCTGACTTAGAGCAGTTTTACTATTTCCCGCATTCCCCAAAAAATCAAATTTGGTTCCACAATTAAGCGTGCTGCAATTTCAGGATATAAGGCTTGTAGATAGTTTATTAATAAAGTGCGATCGCCTCCTTTAATCGCAATTTTCCCATTAGGAAATAATTGCCACCACGCCTCAATAAAATCTTTAATTCCAGCTAAAATAGTGTAAATAATTCCGCTTTCAATAGCTTCTGGAGTATTAAGAGCAAAACGCGATGGTAGAGACGGAAAGTTTTGCATTTCCACTAATGGTAATTGTTCTGTCTGCTGACCGAGAGTTGCAAATTGCAAACCTAATCCCGGCAAAATTGCACCTCCAATCAAACACTGATTATCATCTCCAGCAGTAAAAGTTAACGCTGTCCCAGCATCAATTACCAACATTGGAAAACCCCACGTTTTCCCCGCACCCCACAAAGCTAAAGCGCGGTCAATTCCTAATGTAGGATAAATACCTGTTAGCGGTAATTGGTTTAAGGTAATAACGTGAGTATTTGGGTAAGTTTGCCAAATAGCAGTTTGGCTGGGAACTACGGAGGCGATGAAAAGAGGACAAAGGGGCAGAGTGTTTACTAGAGATTCACCTTGTGGAAAAATTTTCTCTAGTAAATCGTTCAGGGTTTGGCATTCAGCCAGTTGTTGTATAACAGACTTAGGTAGATAGTCAGTATCCCAAGCTGAGTAAAGCGTCTCGCCAATAAACAACGCCCAATGTAGCCGAGAGTTGCCAATTTCCAAAGCTAGCCAAATATTATCTGTGTGTTCTGGGTGCTTATGCGGTTTCACACTTTTAACTTTTTTAAGTCAGTTATATGTTTTTTAATAAAAATTAACATTCATCCCGTGTCACAATAAAACAAGAGGAACAAATACTCATTGTGTCAAGGAGGGAGTTATGGTAGCACTCACCGAAAAAACTGAAAAACGGCTCACCATACAGACTGTGGAAATCGCTCAAGAGACGACAGCGATTCGCTCTTTGGATTGGGATCGCGATCGCTTCGATATTGAGTTTGGTCTGCAAAACGGTACTACTTATAACTCGTTTCTCATCCGGGGAGAGCAGACTGCTTTAGTTGATACCTCCCATGAAAAGTTTCGTCAACTATACTTCGATACGCTCACCGGACTAATCAAGCCAACAGAGATTGATTATTTGATTATCAGCCACACTGAGCCAGACCATAGCGGTTTAGTTAAAGATTTGCTGCAAATGGCTCCAGAAATAACCGTTGTCGGTTCTAAAGTGGCGATTCAGTTTCTGGAAGATTTGGTACATCAGCCATTTAAGCGGCGGATTGTAAAAAATGGCGATCGCTTAGATTTGGGCAATGGGCATGAATTTGAATTCGTGATTGCCCCAAATTTACACTGGCCGGATACCATCTTTAGCTTTGACCACAAAACCAAAACTCTCTACACCTGCGATGCCTTTGGGTTGCACTACTGCTCAGATAGCACCTTTGATGAAGACTTGGCGGCGATCGAAGAAGACTTTCATTACTACTACGATTGCTTGATGGGGCCGAATGCTCGGTCAGTTCTCTCTGCCCTGAAGCGGATGGGTGAACTGAAAACGATCGACATGATTGCCACAGGACACGGCCCGTTATTATCTCACAATGTAGAAGAACTAGTTGGACGTTACCGCACTTGGAGCCAAAGCCAAACCAAGGCAGAAACAACAATTGGGATATTTTACGTTTCCGAATACGGATATAGCGATCGCCTCGCGCAAGCAATTGCCAACGGTATCGGTAAAACTGGTGTCGCTGTGGAAATTGTCGATTTGGGATCGGAAGTCGATTTACAAGAACTACGAGAACTAGTTGGCCGTTGTTCTGGGTTAATCGTTGGTCTACCTCCGGCTTCTGGTGCTGCAAGTATCCAAGCTGCACTTAGCACAGTTTTAGGATCAGCCAAAGAAAAGCAAGCTATCGGCGTATTTGAAACCGGCGGTGGCGATGATGAGCCGATAGATCCTTTGCTGAGTAAATTCCGCAATTTGGGTTTAATAACAGTTTTTCCAGCGATTAGGATTAAACAAACACCTACAGAAAATACCTACAAACTGTGTGAAGAAGCGGGTACAGACCTAGCTCAATGGGTAACACGCGATCGCAACATCAAAGCTATGAAATCCCTTGGTGCTGACTTAGATAAAGCACTTGGTAGAATTAGCGGCGGATTATATATCATCACTGCCAAAAAAGGCGATGTATCCAGTGCCATGCTAGCCTCCTGGGTTGCTCAAGCCAGCTTCAAACCCTTGGGATTTTCCATTGCAGTAGCCAAAGATCGGGCGATTGAATCACTCATGCAAGTAGGCGATCGCTTTGTTCTCAACGTTTTAGAAGAAGGCAATTTCCAACCACTAATGAAACACTTTTTGAAACGGTTCGCCCCTGGCGCAGATCGTTTTGAAGGTGTGAGAACTCAGCCAGCCGAAAATGGTGCGCCTATCCTCAACGATGCCCTCGCCTACATGGAGTGCGAAGTCATCAGTAGAATGGATTGTGGCGACCATTGGGCAGTATACAGCACAGTCTATGCAGGGCGGGTTTCTAAGCCAGATGCTTTGACTGCTGTGCATCACCGCAAAGTTGGTAATCACTATTAGGGACTGGGGATTAGGGATTGGGGACACTTCGACTCCCTTCTCTACGAGAGGCTACTTCGGCTTCGCTCAGTACAAGTGCGCCAACGGCTCCGCTCAGGGCAAGCCGCTCAGTGCATCGCTGGGGACTAGGGACTAGGAACTGGAAAAAAGTTTTCCAAATACCCAGTACCCAATCCTCAGTACCCAGTACCCAGTACCCAATACCCAATACCCAATAAAGCCATGTCAAAAAATAAACCCCGTGATGTTCAAGTTTTCCCCATTGCTACAGATACGAGAATACTGCGATCGCGCAGTTGGTCAAGGCTCAGATTTGAAATTGAATATGCCCTTGCTAAAGGTACAACTGCTAATTCTTATTTAATCGAAAGCGAGAAAACCGCCATTATTGATCCTCCGGGGGAAACGTTTACACAAATTTATTTAGAAGCTTTGCAGCAACGTTTCCATCTGGAAGACCTAGATTATGTAATTTTGGGACACGTCAATCCCAACCGCGCTGCAACTTTAAAAGCTGTGTTAGAAATTGCTCCGCAAATCACCTTTGTGTGTTCTAATCCCGGAGCGATAAATTTACGTGCGGCGTTGTCAAATGCAGATTTGCAAATTCTTGTGATGCGGGGCGAAGAAACTTTAGATTTGGGTAACGGGCATAATTTACAATTTATTCCCACCCCCAATCCCCGCTATGCAGATGAACTTTGTACCTACGATCCGCAAACAGAAATTCTGTACACAGATAAGTTATTTGGGGCGCATGTTTGTGGAGATCAGGTATTTGATGAAGGGTGGGAAGTATATAACGAAGATCGACGCTATTATTTTGATTGCCTCATGGCTCCCCACGCCCGTCAAGTTGAAACAGCACTGGAGAAATTAGCTGATTTACCCGTGCGAATGTATGCCACTGGACACGGGCCTTTGGTACGCTATGGCTTAATCGACCTGACCAAAGCTTATCGAGAATGGAGTCAACAACAAACATCTGCCGACTTGACAGTGGCGTTGATTTATGCATCAGCCTATGGGAATACAGCAACATTAGCCCAAGCGATCGCTCGTGGGATTACAAAAGCTGGTGTAGCTGTAGAATCGATTAACTGCGAATTTACTGAACCAGAAGAAATCCGGGCGGCTGTGGAAAAAGCAGGTGGTTTCATCATCGGTTCTCCTACTCTCGGCGGTCATGCACCGACACCCGTGCAAACAGCTTTAGGAATTGTGCTATCCACCGCTACTAACAATAAACTTGCCGGTGCTTTTGGTTCCTTTGGCTGGAGTGGAGAAGCGGTTGATTTAATTGAGAGTAAATTAAAAGATGCTGGCTATCGATTTGGTTTTGATACCATTCGCGTCAAATTCAAACCCGACGATGCCACCTTACAATTGTGTGAAGAAGCTGGAACCGACTTTGCCCAAGCACTGAAGAAAGCTAGAAAAGTGCGATCGCAAAGTCTTCCTGCAACAAGTGTAGAACAAGCAGTTGGTCGGATTGTCGGTTCTCTTTGCGTTCTCACTGCAAAAGAAGGCGATCGTTCTAGTGCGATGTTAGCCTCGTGGGTGTCTCAAGCTAGCTTTAGTCCCCCTGGTTTAACCATAGCCGTCGCCAAAGACCGTGCAGTAGAAACACTAACGCATACAGGAAACAAATTTGTCCTCAACATCCTCAAAGAAGGGAATCACTTGGGATTGATGAAGCACTTCCTCAAACCTTTTGGCCCAGGACAAGACCGATTTACTGATGTCGCCACTCAAGAAACAGAAAGCGGTTCTCCCATACTTACCGATGCCCTAGCATATCTTGAATGTTCCGTACAAAATCGGATGGAATCTGGCGACCACTGGCTGGTTTATGCGACTGTCGAGAATGGCAAATTGTTAGATACTGATGGCGTAACAGCCGTGCATCATCGCAA
The DNA here is from genome assembly GCF_034531035.1 of Nostoc sp. DedQUE02. Classification (NCBI taxonomy): domain Bacteria; kingdom Bacillati; phylum Cyanobacteriota; class Cyanophyceae; order Nostocales; family Nostocaceae; genus Nostoc; species Nostoc sp. DedQUE02. The sequence goes on from NZ_JAVRBY020000030.1 coordinate 25,158, forward strand.
GTCGGCAACTCATTATTAATTAATTATCGCCAATTTCCGATCCCAGCCTATTTTTGCTAATACAATAGACATCTTGCAAAAGTTACTTTTGCCTTGATGTTGGGGAAAGGTCAAAGGGAAAGGGAAAATTCTATCCTTTCCCCTTTAACCCTTCCCCTTTACCCCACAAATGCCAAGAAGTCTAATAATTCCCCAATTCCCCTCCTCGCTTGCAGGGAGGAGTCAGGGGTGGGGTATTTTTAGGACAATACAGTTCAGTTAAGCTTTTTTCTCTCCCCCTGCTTCCCCTGCCTCCCCTGCTCCCCCTGCCTGCCTTAACAAATAAATTTGCTTAACTGAACTGTATTGATTTTTAGGACTTACGCACAACAAATTTCCCAACCCTTAAAAATTTGACTCTTAGGATTGTGACTATTCGCTAAAGCTGTAAATTTGCTGCGTCTCTAAGCGATCGCTAATCGATGAAGGCACTGTACCATCTGTGAATGTCTGTCGATCTAGTTGCACTTGTAAATTACTCAAAGGATCGCAACCAGAAGAAATTAGAAATTCTAGTTTCTGGATGTAAGGCACTGTTGCTAGGTTATCCAGAATTTTGAATATTGCCTGTATATAAGGATGACCACTTTGCTGATACCAATCACAGCTAGCAACTTTTGCTTGATCAAAACCCAAGTGTACTGTTAAAGATGGCTCATCAAATATAGCGATCGCCAAGGGACGCGCTTCTTCCTGCAACAATAGATCGTTACTTTTCGCTAAATGTCGCAGTTTCTCTAAGCGTTCATAACGTTCCGTCACGGCTTCCGGGTCATCTTGCCAATGGATTGCTACTGTCACAAGATAAGTTTGTAACAACATGTGACCCAGCTTTTTCGCCTTTGTTGCTAGGTAATAAGAATTGTAGTCATTGGCTTCAATTAACAATGGAACGCGATCAACTACTTCCAACCCATAACCCTTGACTCCAGCAATTTTACGGGGATTATTAGTAATCAAACGTATCTTTTTAACGCCCAAATCCATCAGCATTTGTGCCCCCATCCCGTAGTCTCGCAAGTCAGCAGGAAATCCCAACCGCTCATTTGCTTCTACTGTATCCAGTCCCATATCCTGCAATGAGTAGGCTTTCAGCTTGTTAATCAAGCCGATGCCTCGCCCTTCTTGACGCAGGTATACAACTACGCCTTGACCAGCAGCCTCAATCATTTTCAGTGCAGCGTTCAACTGCATCCGACAGTCGCAGCGCAAAGAACCCAAAGCATCACCAGTTAAGCATTCTGAGTGCATTCGCACCATGACTGGCTCATCTTTGAAGTTCGCTGGATCTCCCTTGACAATTGCAACATGTTCTGTATTATCCAGGGTATGGCGGTAGGCGTAAATTTCAAACTGGCCGAATTGGCTAGGCAGCTTGGTAACTACCTCACGATACACGAGGCGATCGTGCTGTAGGCGATAGCTGATTAAATCCGCAATACTAATGATTTTTAAATTGTGACGTTTGGCGTATTCAAATAACTGCTGCAACCGCGCCATCGAACCATCGGGGTTTTGAATTTCACAAATTACCCCGGCTGGATATAACCCTGCTAGTCGAGATAAGTCTACAGCCGCTTCCGTATGTCCTGCGCGTTTGAGTACGCCTCCAGCTTTCGCCCGAATCGGGAAAATATGGCCAGGACGACGTAAATCAGTAGGTTTTGTAGCTGGGTTGAGAGTAACCTGGATAGTGCGGGCGCGGTCTTCTGCTGAGATACCAGTCGTGACACCCAATTCTGGGCCAGCATCAATGCTAACAGTGAAGGCAGTTTGGTTAGTATCTGTAATGTTGCTTACCATCAAAGGTAAGTCTAGCTCGTCTAAGCGATCGCCTGTCATTGCCAAACAAATTAGCCCTCTTGCTTCCACCGCCATAAAATTAATCATGTCGGGTGTGGCAAATTGGGCAGCACAAATTAAGTCGCCTTCGTTTTCTCTATTTTCATCATCTACCACTACAATGACGCGACCAGCTTTTAGGTCTGCTAAGGCGGCATCAATCGAATCAAATTTAAAAGCTTGGGTAGTATTAGGCTGTGACACAGAAAGATTTCCAGCTATAAACGTAAATTTTTTTAACAATTTCTTCTTTTAGATTGTAGCTCCTTTATAAGGCAGAGAAGTAGACTAGCAATGATTTGATCGGGTGACAAGAATTTTTGCGATTAAAAGTAGCGATAAAGTGCAGCGACAGTATCAAGATGAGAATAATAGTTATTTACTCGCCCTACTTCTTCATCTTTCTAGAACAAAGTGGAGGGGTTTGTGGCGTTTTGTGCGCTGCGCGTCTAGTCGCTGATATTGTTGATAGCTGAGAACGAATTAACCATTCATGGGATAAGGATTTCAGATCATGGGCAAATTTAGACGCGTACCCGTTGGGATTGTTGGCGCGTCGGGCTATGGCGGAGTACAGTTAGTACGACTACTGATGGATCATCCAGAAGTTGAACTGGTTTATTTAGGAGGTGAAAGCAGTATCGGAAAATCCTTCGGAGATTTCTACCCGCATCTGGCTCATGCAACTAACCTGCTAATAGAAGCGGTAGAACCAGAAATAATTGCTCACCGTTGTGAAGTAGTTTTCCTGTCTTTACCAAATGGTCTGGCCTGCCAAATCGCTCCTAAACTGTTGGAAAAAGGATGTAAAGTCATAGATTTGAGTGCAGACTATCGTTTTAGTAATTTGACAACTTATACAAATTGGTATGGCATTGAGAGAAGCGATCGCCCAATTGCAGCTACAGCAGTTTATGGATTACCAGAACTTTATCGCGATCGCATTGCCGAAGCTCAACTTATTGGCTGTCCCGGTTCCTATGCCACTGCTAGTCTTCTTGCACTTTCGCCACTTTTAAAGCAAGGCTTAATCAGACCAGAAACAGCTATTATCGATGCCAAGTCTGGCACATCTAGCAGTGGACGGCAGGCTCAAACCAATTTATTACTAGCTGAAGCAGACAACTCCATAGCTGCTTTCAATGTTGGTCGTCACCGTCATACCCCAGAAATTGAGCAAATTTGCAGTGACTTAGCTGGTCACGAACTCATGATCCAATTTACACCGCACCTTGTCCCAATGGTACGCGGTATTTTGGCAACAGTATATGCCACAATGAGCGACCCCGGTCTAGTACGAGATGATTTAATCACAATTTTCTCAGCCTTCTACCGCAACTCTCCTTGGGTAAAAGTCTGCGGTAGCGGCGTTTACCCGCAAACCAAGTGGGCAAGCGGCAGCAATCTTTGTTATATCGGTGTAGAAGTTGACCCGCGTACAGGTCGTGTAATTGTTATGTCAGCAATTGACAATCTAATTAAAGGACAGGCTGGCCAAGCTATTCAGTGTCTAAACCTGATGATGGGTTGGGATGAAACCTTGGGGTTGCCGAAGTTGGGGTTTTATCCGTAAATGGGCATGGGGCATTGAGTAGGGGGAAAGGGAAAGGGGTAAGGGGAAAAGGTTAAAAATTATCCCTTTGCCCTTTTCCCTTTAACCTTTTCCCTTTTTCTCCAGTCCCTACTTCGGCCCTAACCCCACAGCACCAGCATAAACGGCGCGATCGCCTAGTTCATCTTCAATTCGCAGCAAGCGATTATATTTTGCTACGCGTTCGCTGCGACACAGAGAACCTGTTTTGATTTGACCAGCACGGGTTGCTACAGCTAAATCAGCGATCGTTGTGTCTTCTGTTTCACCAGAACGATGGCTAATTACTGAACGGATACTGTTGCGAGTTGCCAAATCAATCGTTTCCAAGGTTTCGGTCAGAGAACCAATTTGATTGAGTTTAATCAAAATTGCATTAGCGGCTTTTTCTTGGATGCCTCTTTGCAAACGAGTGGCGTTAGTCACAAACAAGTCATCTCCTACCAATTGCACCCGCGAACCTAACTTCTGGGTGATCGATTGCCAACTTTGCCAATCTTCCTCGTGCAAGCCATCCTCAATTGATACAATTGGGTATTGGTCAACTAGTTGTCCTAAATAATCAATAAATTCAGTCGGGGCGTGAGGTTTACCATCGTAAACATACTGACCATTCTTGTAAAATTCGCTAGCCGCCACATCCAGCGCCAAAGCTACTTGTTCACCTGGCTTGTAACCAGCTTTCTGAATGGCAGCAACCAGCAATTCCAAAGCCACCTGATTAGATTCTAGGTTAGGGGCAAAGCCGCCTTCATCACCCACACCAGTAAGCAAACCCTTCTCATCTAACACCTGACTAAGGGTAGCAAACACCTCTGCACCCCAGCGCAATGCTTCCCGGAAAGAGGTTGCACCAATTGGGACAATCATAAACTCTTGAAAATCCACGTTATTTGAGGCGTGTGCGCCACCGTTAATCACGTTCATCAACGGCACTGGGAGCAAATTCGCTAAAGGGCCACCCAAATAGCGATATAGAGGAATTTCGAGAGATTCAGCACCAGCTTTAGCAGCTGCTAAGGAAACCCCCAAAATTGCGTTAGCCCCCAAATTATTTTTGTTAGCAGAACCATCGATCGCAATCATTGTGCGGTCTAGCAGTTCTTGATTGAGGACATCCAAGCCTAACAATTGTGGTGCAAGTGCTTCTTTGACGTTTTGTACTGCCTTGAGTACACCTTTGCCCCCATAACGGCTTTTATCGCCATCACGCAGTTCGTGGGCTTCAAAAGAGCCAGTAGAAGCACCACTAGGAACTTGCGCCAGTCCGACAACACCATTGGCTAAATGCACTTCGGCTTCAATTGTCGGTCTACCGCGTGAATCAAGAATTTCACGAGCTGCGATCGCTTCAATTGCAGTATCTAGAAATTTACTCATCTGTACTTTATCCTTTATTCGAGTCTGTTACGCATACAGTCCAGTTGCCTAACCCAATCGCTAGCATAGGCGTTTAAGAGACTTTATTGGCTGAGATTAAAGAAGATTTCCATTGTATGGATAAGGATCAAGCCAAAAATGGTTAAGGGAACGTTTATTTTGTCTTTTTCTTTGATCGCATTTCTACCTTCAGACTTTGAGCTAGGTAAAATATTGGCAGAGAATAACACTAAATCAGTTACAGAGAAAAGGTCAATATGCGATTACTACATACAATGCTACGGGTGGGCAACCTTGAAGAATCTTTAAAGTTTTACTGTGAACTTCTAGGTATGAAATTACTACGCCGAAAAGATTATCCAGGGGGGGAATTTACTTTAGCTTTTGTGGGATATGGTGACGAAAGCGACAACGCGGTAATCGAACTAACCTACAACTGGGGGGTGGAAAAGTACGAATTAGGTAATGCTTACGGTCACATTGCCCTTGGCGTTGATGATATTTACGCTACGTGTGAAGAAATTCGCACTCAGGGCGGTAAAGTCGTGCGCGAACCAGGGGCAATGAAACATGGTTCGACGGTAATTGCTTTTGTGGAAGATCCTGATGGATATAAAATTGAACTGATTCAACTGGGAACTCAAGGTTCGGCAGTCAAACAAGAATCACAAGAGCAACTTGTAAGTCAATAATTCGATCGGGGATTTCCAAAAAATTAATTATCCAGTAGGGTGGAATGTCATTTATCTAAGCTGGATTCAGATCCCCGACTTCTTTCAGGAGTCGGGAATCTGGGCAGCAATTTGTGCTTAAGAGCGATCGGAAAATCTACATTGATGTCTTAAAAAGTTGAGCTAGAGGGAGATTGATTCTTCTGGCATACTGGCATATCGTGCCAATCAACCCAGATAAGCGAGATTTTTCCCCTTTTGCCTTTCTTTTTAGGCGGGTTAGGGGATCTTCTCTGGGTAAATCCTATTCATAGTTACCCCTACACTGTCGTTAACGATTGATACTAATAACCCTCGCTCCAACAATACCATTGGGGAAAGTCTGCTCATAACAGTGTTTTCGTTTTAAATTAGGAAATAGGGAATGGATTAAATTATCATCAATTGTCAATCCAAAATTGCCACCGGAGATACACGCGGATATACGCCCAGAATGTTTGGATAATTATCTGGGTATTAAGGAGTAGGATTATAACCACTCCCAACTCCCAACTCCCTTACTCCCTTTAATAATCCCCCAATCCTTAAACTAAAAATTCAAATTCTAAAATTCTAAAGATGCAACCTACAGATCCCAATAAATTTACTGATAAAGCCTGGGAAGCAATTGTTAAATCTCAGGATATAGTCCGTGCTTATCAACAACAGCAACTAGATGTTGAACATTTAATTATTGCCCTGTTAGAAGAACCCACTAGTCTAGCAATACGTATCCTAGCTCGATCTGAGGTCGATCCAATCCGCTTGCAGCAGCAGCTAGAAGCCTTTACCCAACGTCAGCCGAAAGTTGGTAAAAGCGATCAGCTTTATCTTAGCCGTAGTTTAGATGTTTTACTAGACCGGGCCGAGGAAGCTAGAGCTAGGATGAAAGATTCCTACATTTCTGTGGAACACATACTTTTGGCCTTTGCTGAAGACGATCGCATTGGACGAAAGATGCTCAAAGGCTTTAATGCGGATGCACCTAAACTTGAAGCTACAATCAAAACTATTCGCGGTAGCCAAAAGGTGACAGATCAAACACCAGAATCCCGCTATGAAGCCTTACAAAAATTTGGCAGAGATTTGACAGAACAGGCAAAAGCGGGAAAACTCGACCCAGTAATTGGGCGGGATGACGAAATTCGACGGGTAATTCAAGTATTGTCTCGTCGTAGCAAAAACAACCCTGTATTAATTGGTGAACCTGGGGTAGGTAAAACTGCGATCGCCGAAGCATTAGCACAACGGATGGTAAACGGTGATGTTCCTGAATCTCTGAAAAACCGCCAACTCATCTCTTTAGACATCGGTAGTTTAATTGCTGGGGCAAAATTGCGAGGAGAATTTGAAGAACGCCTGAAAGCTGTCCTCAAAGAAGTTACAGAATCTAACGGTCAAATTGTCTTGTTTATTGACGAACTACATACCGTAGTTGGTACAGGTTCCAGCCAACAAGGGGCAATGGATGCGGGAAATCTGCTCAAACCAATGCTGGCGCGGGGAGAACTGCGTTGTATTGGCGCAACTACCCTCGATGAGTTCCGCAAACACATAGAGAAAGATGCTGCCTTAGAACGCCGCTTTCAGCAAGTTTTTGTCGATCAGCCAAGTGTGGAAAATACTATTTCCATTCTGCGGGGGTTGAAAGAACGCTATGAAGTGCATCACAACGTCAAAATTTCTGATTCGGCTTTGGTAGCAGCAGCAACCTTGTCAGCACGTTATATTAGCGATCGCTTCTTACCAGATAAAGCTATTGATTTGGTGGATGAAGCAGCAGCACAGTTGAAAATGGAGATTACCTCCAAACCAGCCGAATTGGAAACCATCGATCGCCGCCTGATGCAATTAGAAATGGAAAAGCTATCATTAGCTGGCGAAGAAAAGGGTACTCTCCAAACAAAAGAACGTTTGCAGCGAATTGAGCAAGAAATCGCCAATTTGACGGAAAAACAGCAAACATTTAATGAGCAATGGCAAGGTGAAAAGCAGATATTGGAGGCGATAAGCGCCTTAAAGAAAGAAGAAGATGCGCTGCGAGTGCAAATTGAACAGGCGGAACGCGCCTACGATCTAAATAAAGCTGCCCAACTAAAGTATGGCAAATTGGAGGGAGTGCAGCACGAGCGTGAAGCTAAAGAAGCGAGCCTTTTAGAAATTCAAAACCAAGGTTCTACGTTGCTGCGAGAACAAGTCACCGAAGCCGACATTGCCGAAATCGTCGCCAAGTGGACAGGAATCCCCGTCAATCGCTTGTTGGAATCGGAACGACAAAAATTACTGCAATTAGAAAGTCATTTGCATCAACGAGTCATTGGGCAAGAAGAGGCTGTAGAAGCAGTAGCAGCCGCAATTCGCCGCGCCCGTGCGGGGATGAAAGATCCCTCTCGTCCCATTGGTTCATTTTTGTTCATGGGCCCCACAGGTGTGGGTAAAACCGAACTCGCCCGTGCTTTAGCTCAGTTTCTCTTTGATTCTGATGATGCATTGGTGCGCTTGGATATGTCTGAGTATATGGAAAAACACTCAGTTTCTCGCTTAGTGGGTGCGCCTCCAGGATACATAGGATATGAAGAAGGCGGTCAACTTTCCGAGGCGATTCGCCGCCGTCCTTATTCAGTGGTGCTGTTGGATGAAGTGGAAAAGGCGCACCCCGATGTGTTCAACATTTTATTGCAGGTGTTGGATGATGGGAGAGTTACTGACTCTCAAGGAAGGACGGTAGATTTTCGTAACACCGTCATTGTGATGACCAGTAACATTGGTAGCGAACATATTTTGGATATATCTGGTGATGATTCCAAGTATGAAACGATGCAAAAGCGGGTAATGGATGCTTTGCGATCGCATTTCCGCCCAGAATTTCTCAACCGCCTTGATGATATTATTCTTTTCCATGCCCTCAGTCGCACAGAAATGCGGCATATTATCCGTATTCAACTCAAGCGGGTAGAAAATCTCCTGCGCGAGCAAAAAATCTTCTTTGAGATATCCCAAGCAGCTTGCGATCACCTTGTTGAATCAGGCTATGACCCAGTTTACGGTGCGCGTCCACTCAAACGGGCAATTCAGCGAGAAGTAGAAAATCCCCTCGCCACCAAATTATTGGAAAATACTTTTATCTCTGGAGACACCATAATCATTGATAAAAATGAAAACGGTCTGTCTTTTAGCAAAAAAGTGCTGGTGAAGGTGTCAGTACCACAAATTGCTACATAGTATCTGGTAGAATCTCTCTCTCCCTTTGAGAGAGAGGCTTTGATTCATGCTCCTCTGATAGCAAAAAAAGTTTTTCCGCTTCCCTCTCCTACGAGGAGAGGGCTAGGGAGAGGTAGAGAAGGGGTTGGGGGTTAGATTTGAAAAAAAGTTGCACACGGCGTTATGTACTAGCCTTAACCAATTTTTTCCACAAGTGCTGACTTATATACGTTGGGGAGATAATAAAAGCCTTCACCAACATTTGTATAGCAAAGAAAAATTTCTTTTTTTCACCCCATAATATTCTTGCTAATCTCATAGCATTGTGACTTCTAGTCTCGATTTCAAAATGTTTATAAGGCAGACTCAACTCATGTGTAAAAAATATGTCCAATAAATCAAATGTCTCTTTTACCCAAAGTTTATAATCTCCTGTAAGATTACTCGAATGAGAATATTTAGTTACCAAATAATAAGGAACATGAGCAGCATTTCCTAAGCAAAATAATCGTAAAAATAGTTCTTTATCCTGACAAATCTTGAGGCTTTCATTAAAATAGCCTGCTTTATTTAAAGCATTTTTACTTACCACTACAATTGATGCTGTAAGTATAAAATTTTCAGATAATAAATGATAAGTTAGATCGGGATATGCTAGCCAAGGCTGACAACTGAACTTTTCAATTTTTCCATCTTGCATCTGGTGGATACATCCACAAAAAACTATTACATTATCAGGACTACTCTCAATATATTGAATTTGGGTTTCTAAATACTTAGGCAACCATTCGTCATCAGAATCCAAGAAAGCTATAAAACTGCCTCTTGCAATCCTAATTCCCTCATTCCTTGCCCCACCAGCACCACAATTTTTTGGTAAACTAACGCAACGAACACTAGGATATTTTTCTGCAATAAAACTTGTAGTTCCATCGGTTGAGGCATCATCAACTACAACCAACTCATAATCAGTATATGTTTGATTTAAAACACTATTGATAGCTCTTTCTAAATAATGTTTCCGATTATAGGTAGGAATAATTACTGAAACTTTTGGTTCATTTGTTTGCATATTAATTAACCTTTAATTTTTAAATTTTAAGATAACTTTTTCAACGCCATCAACCATTTTATCTACATTAAAACTACGTAATATATGTTCCTGACATTTCACACTTAACTGAGGATCTAAATTTTTCCATTTCAATACAAAATTCAAAGTATCTGCCAAATCCTGTACATTCCCCGGCTCACAGAGCATTTTTTGAAACTCTCCTGTCAATATTTCAGGTATTCCACCAGTACGACTAGCGATCGCAGGAGTTCCACAAGCCATTGATTCAATAATTGCTCTACCAAATGGTTCAGAATGTAAACTAGTTAAAACTGTCACATCACTTATTTGATAAAGAGGAATAGGATTAGTTAGATGACTAAGAAATTTAACAGAGTCTGCTATCCCCAGTTCAAATGTCAAATCTTCTAGAGACTTTTTATATTCTTCTGTATGACGTAATGGTTTACCAGCAATCAATAACTTGGCATTCTTGTGAGTTTTGAGAAATAAAGAAAAACTCCTAATCAGTGTTTCGAGTCCCTTCTCCTTATCCAATCTTCCAATGTAGGAGATAATTTCTACATCATCAGAAATACCCCATTCATTTTTAAGGATTGATACATGGGTTGATGGTTGAAATTTATCAGTGTTAATTCCGTTGTGTACAACCTCAATTTTATCTTCTTTAAAACCTTGCTTTATCCAATCTATTTTGGTCTGATTGGAAACCGCAATCAAATGTTTTGCACCGAACATTCCAATACTCCACTGCAAACCAAGTTTTTTGATTTGTGGTGGCGGCAGGCGAAGATGACAAACAAAGGGTATATTCTTGGATAATGCTAATGTATAAGCAAAAAAACTATTATGATATTGGTTGCTGTAGACTATGCTATCTTTAGTAGTTTTTATTTTTCTAGTATCTATAAAAAAGTTTTGCAGTGAATTAATTATGTTTTTTCGTTCAATTCTGAAACCATTAACTTTTACTATTTCAGTGCAAAAAACACGATACTGCTGAAGTAAATTGCCTTCTTTTGTGTAAAGTAAAGTAATAGTGTGTCCACGTTTATGTAGACCAAGACAAACATCAAATAGGCTTAACTCTTGTCCGCCACGTAGAGATGATACTTCATTTTCTAAAACAATAATATGCATAAAAAATCGTAAAAGGCGCAAAATTACTAATTAATTACCAAGTTGTTTATATTATTTTGATACTGTTTCTAACATAATTGTTGATGAAGATTATCTTAAAGATGATCATTTTTTAGGATATTCATTACTTAGTATGCTAAATCAGTCTGCTAACAAGATTGAAACCATTGTTAGGCAATAAGAGCAGTCATTATTCTGGGAATTTTATGCTTATGTGCGAAATTTAGGCTTCTAACCTAGATTTTAAATTCGAGTTCTGATGCTTTAAAAATTCAGCATTATAGGTACTAAATAGCCATTTTTTAAAAGCCATTTTACACAAATAGAAAGGACTAATAACAGTAGCAATTAGTCGTTTCATTTCACAGGCGGCAACAATATCGCTTTTCAAAACTCTTCGATATACAATAAAATGCAATATTGCTTTGCGTATATCATTGATAAAATACATCAAAAAGACTAAAGGTCTTTGCCAACTTGTAAGAAGCTGCATACGCAAGTAATAACGAGCTAAACCAACCCCATGCATTAGAGAAATTAAGTAATTTTTTTCTAATCTCCAAGATGGAATGATGTGGCTTACTACCATTGCCGGGTTGTACCAAATTTCCCACCCAGCCTTATGAATATATAGTAAAGATTCAGCATCTTCACTCCCTAACATAGATGAACCAACTCTACCTATTAAAAAAAGGCGAATAGGAACATTATCTCTCCATACATTTCTGCGTACAACCAAGCCAGCCGAAGGAGGAAAGCCTTTCTTGCAAGCTTCGTATATATGAGGCTTATCACCTCTTTCTGTAATTGCAAGATAAAATAAAATTGGCTTGAAAGATTCTGGCGGTTCTACTTCAAAATTCCCATGAATTTGACTAGCCCAAGCTCCTGCTTGAGGGTGTTCTTGTGCAAATTTATATGCTTCTATAATCCAGTTATGTGCAGGCAAATTGTCATCATCTAAAAAACCGACAATTTCACCTCTTGCTTCTAAAATACCTTTTGATCTTGCAAATGCTGCCCCTTGTTCTGCTTCAAAAATATATTTCAATTGAAACGGATAGCTCCAACTTTGTTGGTATTCGTGTATTACCCTTGCTGTAGCATCTGTACTATTATTATCAACAACAATAATTTCCCAATTGAGGTTTTCTACTCTTGTCTGATGAAGTAGTTGATCTATAACTACAGGTAAACGAAGCTCGCCATTGTAAGTTGGAATTACTACTGTAAAATCGATGAAAGCCATTTTTAACTCTGGTTTAAATACCGGGTTTTCCATAAGTAAATAGGACTGATCAAACTACTTAATATCAGTTCCATCTCACAAGCCGCTACTAGGTCGGTTTTAACTTGTGTGCGATACTTTAGCAAGTGAAAGAGAATTTTACGTATGTCGTTGGTCATATAAGCAATTATTGCCAACGGTATGAGCCAAGGTTTAACACTGATCATACGAGTGACATGGCGGCTGAGTCCAATTCCCCGAAAAAATGGAATTAAGTAGTCTCTTTGTAAGCGCCAACTAGGTATCTTGTGATGCACTTGCATCGTAGGGGTATACCAAATTTCCCAGCCTGCTTTTTGGATATATGACAATACTTCCAAATCTTCACTGGTTAACATATTCCCTGTGACTCTACCTGTTAAAACACAAGCTACAGGAACGCTCTCCAACCAAGCTTGCTTACGTACAACGACTCCAGCTGAGGGCGGAAGTAATTTTTTGCGAGGTTCATACAAAAGAGGCTGTGAGCCACGCTCTGTAATTGCTAAAAATGGAGCTATTCGATGAAAATTTTCTGGTGGTTTTACCTCAAAATTCGGGTGAATTTGACTCCCATAGGCACCAGCTTTCGGGTACTCTTGTGCAAAAGCATAAGCTGCTGCAACCCAATCTAATGCTGGTAAGTTGTCATCATCAAGAAAACCAATGAGTTCAGCATGACTTTCATGAATAGCCCGTTTTCTAGCGAAGGCTGCACCTTGTTGTGGTTCAAAACAATAAATGAGCCGATTAGTAGCTGACCAATTTGCTTGATATTCTTGGACAATCTTGGCGGTGTTGTCTGTGCTGTTGTTATCAATGACAATAACTTCCCAGCGAAGAGATTGGATGTTAACTTGGGTTCGCAACAGTTCCAAAACTTCAGGCAAACGCTTCTCACCATTGTAGGTGCAAATGGCTACAGTAAAGTCAGTGGATGTGGTCATGTTCAGCAATCTCGTGCAAATGTGGGTTGACAGCAACAGCATTTTATCGACAAGGTGTCGGCGTGTTGGCTGAATTTTTTCCTATTTGTGAGTTTCTGCTTTGGATAGTAAAATCCTTTTGAAAGCAGGCTGCCTGAGGAACAAGTAAAGATCAAGCATTATCCTCAAATTTATATTACCCACATAATTAGACAAACTAACGCTTTGCCTTATCTCATACCACAGACCTTATTTGTATGGTGTGCGAAGCGCAGCACAAGCGCGATAGGCAGGGAGTAGGGATGAAGGAATGAGTCTCTTCGACTTGTACGGAGTTTTTTCACGCAATTAAATAAGAGTTTTATAGGAATCCGATTTGATTCCTGAACTGATTTGCGTAGACAAGGAATAGGCAATAGGCAACGGGAAATAAAGCATCGTAGTTGTACTGAGCTTGTTGAAAAATCAAATACTAATTCTATATAGGACTCATATTTGATTGCGTGAAAAAAATTCGGTACACCTTAATCTTCTAAAATCCTCTTGCCTATTGCCTTTTGCCTATTGCCTACTAAGCCAAGTGATTTCAGTAATCAAACCGGATTCCTATATATTTGGTAAGTGTGAAGTAACTGACAGAAAGGCAAATAATTTTTTTTCCCGCTCCCACCACCGCACTAAGCACCTTCAGCAAGCCAACCTGTAAAGTAAAAGCCTTTGGTAGCCTCTAAGTAATTGCTAGGTAAAACTCAACCTGTCTACTAAAGCAATCAAGACCATAGAAATTAAACGCTTGGAAACTCAAAACAAGTAGCAATTAGTCTTAATCATTATTAAAGCCTCGGTTTTTTGCCATTCTGTAAATATTCTTTATAAAAAATTTAGGGTGCATTCATAATACACCCTGAAAATTTGTAAAAATTTCATCTAGTTTTTGTAGTTGACGGTGATAGTTTTTGCCAAGTAAGTGGGTAATCTCTGATCATCAGTATAGATTGGGTAAAAGCCAATACCATTACTGAAATAAAATTTCATCCAAAAAGCACAGGTCTTTGTCCAATACTTTCCTGTTAAAGCTAGAGCATCGATTCAGTAATCAAAAACGTAATCCCCCTTCTGTACAAGGGAAGGGGGAGCTAAAATCTTTGGTTTTAATAATGCACCTATGACTAAGCGCAAATACATCAGAGCATTTACCCGCTTTCTGCGGCAAGTTATTAAATTACAAAAAACTTTAAAAACATCAGCTATTCGCTGGTTAGCGCGTGTTTTACGTGTGAATTTCCAGCGACACCAAGGTGGGTTTGTATTGCCAACAACCGTTATGCTGTTGTTGATCGTAACTTTAGTAGTCTCAGCTATAATCTTTCGCACTTTCAGTCGTAGCAGTCAGGTTATTAGCGAACGTCAACAACAGATTATTTACAATGCAGCCACACCAGCAGTAGACCGGGCTAAGGCAAAGCTAGAGTATCTTTTTAGACAAGATACTCGTTTACCTGCTGGGGTAGCATCAGATAGCACTATACAGAGTATTCTTGCAACACCCGCCAGTGGGACTGACATTTATACACTCCCTGGTGAGACACGCCTCGCCAATTTTCAGGACTCTAACAGCAACCCTGGCATTGGCTGGTATTTTACACAAAACAATCAAACTATTGCCTATTCAATTATTTTTAAGAAGCAAGCAACAAGCGCAGATGCGACTACTACTTATGCTGAAGTAACAAATGCTGATACTGCAAAAGCACCTTACTTTGTTGTTCGCAACGGCCCGGTGAATACCAATAAATCTACAGCAGACAAATGCGGTGGTGCAGTTCAATTGGCAGCCAACGAAAAAGATTGGCAGCCTATTAATGCTGCAACTTTAGCTAAGACTTTTCAAGTTAACGCTTTTGTTGTAGCAAATCCTGACAAACCAAATAGAACTGTAACTACACTAGAGTTGCAACAAGATAGACAAGTAGATAAAGGTAATAAATGGGGAGCTTATTTCCGTTATGACTTTGAAGTAGCTCAAGATCCTAACTTCCGTTGGAACGGAGCTATACATAGTGATGGAAATATGTTTTTTGGCTCATATAGCAATCCTTTTAAATCTTACTTAATTAGTTCTCCCTCTTCTTGTGTCAATACTTCAGCTAGTGATTCTAAAGTTACAGTCAGTAGTTATACTGATACGTCAGGCGCTACTACCTTTCAAGGTCAAATAGTTGCAGGTAGATTAAGCAAAGCTGAAGGTAACAATGGCCAACAATTCGGGGGTTCATCAACATTTGACTTATTTAACGGTAATGGAAATCCTCCAACCCAAGATCAAGGATTCGGCGAAACAACAGATTCAGTCACTCCCACAACAGGCAAAACACCTGCTGATATGGCCCTTGATCCAGTAGCTTTATTGACACAGGATGTATTTAAAGCTAGAGGTTCTGATACAACAAACACAACATATAGAGATACTGCATGGACAACTAGGAATTTCTTTACAAGTAAAAGAATTTTTAATGAAGAAACAAATCCGCCTTATCTAGATGATACTTATCGGGCTGATGACCGTTATGGACCAAACCCTACTTATGATGGTAAGCCCATTAGTACTAGTCTAGTAAAAATACCATCAACCAATAAAGTCGGCGAGCCGATTACTTCCAGTAACGCTGGTACAAATTATGATTCTCTCACCAGAAATACCCCCCCAGACCCGAAAAATCCAGATGCTTTGGGTTTAGATGGCTATTGGGAGCGACGAGCAGTCACAGGGGGTTTGCGAGTGATTGTAGGGCAAAGACTGGAGTTAGGTGATCCGCTTGGAACTGCATCCAGTCTCCCTTCTGGTAGGCAACATGAGTTTCTTCAGCGCCGCACTCAAAGAGATAATTTAGCTGCGGTGCAAGCTACTTCTGTATATCACTATCAAAGTGGAAGTGGACTAACTCCTGTGGCTTGTATGGCAACTACGGTGCATCCAGGAACAGCAGAAACTCTTAGGCAAAGTGCCACCTTTGACACTCTAAGGATTCAAGGCTCATCTACTTTTGTTGATAAACTTCTTACCGACTTTTTCACAGGCAGAGGCACTAATGGTTGGGAGTTTAGTAGTCCTCCTACTAGCAGTGCTGCTTTAACGGCTTTAAGCAACGCGCGGGCGAACCTGGCATATTTTGCAGGTGATCCAGATGGTGCTTTTCCACCGAAACAAGAAGCATCTACATCAACGATCATGCATCCCTATCCTGAGCTAACCAAATATGGAAATTTTTCTAATCTGCGACGATCGCTATCCGGTACAAGTATTGCAGATCAATCATACCGAGATACGGCGAATTGTATGTTGGGGATGCTAGCTTACAACATCAGCTATCTCAACGGCTATGATTACAGCCTCAACTGGAGTACTGCTGCACTGAAGCCAAATGCGCTTTTAGATGATTTGGATACAGCTATTGCTAATCTTAGCCCTCTGCCTAGCACCCCAGATCAAGCGATCGCAGCTTTAAATGCGTCTGCTGTGGCCAATAAAGATAAATTGGTGAAATTGGCACGGCTAATTGCCACCAAAGAGCAAGTAGAACTGGATCGCAGAAACGGTGCAACTCCTGATTGTGGCAAAGCCAAGTTTCGTTCTACAAGTCCCACAGATGTGAAAGGTTTGGATATATTGTGTCCGAGTGGCGTTAAATATAATGCCTTGTATTACATTTTCCCCACCAGCGATCACGCTGAAGACCGGACTGACTCATATATCACTGGTGCAACAGTCAACCCAACTTCTGTAACTGATCGCTACAAAACTATCAATATTGCAGATATAGCAATTACCCCAAACATAGGAACTTGGACGATTCCCAGGAGTGCCGCTATAGCTACCAACGATACTAATATTGCTACAATACCAGGTCAGCCCGGCAGCCTACCCAATAGCAACACAACAAACTACAATAACCTAGTTAAATACACTGACGCAACGCCTAATACGACATACTACCAAGTCGCCTTTAAAGATGCTGCCTTGTTTAACGGGCGGGAGATGATGAGCGTGCGGGCATTAGATGTTGACCTCAACTTACTGCGAAGTACAACTGGCCCAGGTACTGATAAATGGCTACCGATTAACGATAACACTGCCACCGATCCTAACGCTCCGCCTCCCAATGGTATATTTTATGCCTTTCGAGAAGATGCTGTGAGGGAAGATGGTATTGCCAGACCCGCAGGAGCAAGCAATACTACCAACATGAATGCTCAACCTGGTAATCTTAAAGACCCGCTCATCGACAATATAAATGGCATTTCTACCAAATCTGTAGACTACTACGCAGATCCAGATCGTCGTCCTTATGGGTTCCGCTTGAAAAATGGTTCTAGGTTAGATAGGGGGACTAACACTGCTGGTATGTCCTTTATTTCCAACAACTCTGTTTATATTCAGGGAGATTTCAACCTCCATAGCACTGATGGTACTACTACTGCCAGCAATTTATTAGAAGAATTTGCCAATAGTAATCCCAGCAGTTCTACTCCCGACAGCGACGGTAAAGGCAAGCTAAAAGATGATTGGAGCAATTTTTATCTCAGAACTAGAAAAGATACCAGATTTGCCAGTCCATCATCAGATACTTGGCGACCTACAGAAGTACTGGGCGATGATGTTAATATTTTGTCCAATCAATTCTGTAATGGCAGCATAGAAGATGGAATTATCTATCCTGGTAGCGCTCCTTCAAGCTCAATCTTAAGTAATTACGGTTGTAGCTCAAGTGCTAGATACACTTCCTACCTCAACCAAAACCGTCCTAAATACTCACTAGATTCATCTAATATTCCTGCTGCTGATAGGACTCCTTCAGGAACTACTAATACTTGGATTAGGGCTAATCCTTACGATTCAACTTTAACTTCACCAATTGACATTGACCCAAATGGCAAACCCAGGTACTGCAAAAGTAATACCATACCTTGTCCAGATGCTGATAAAAGATCATACGAAAACGTTACTGGTATTAGCGGCGACTACCCCCACAGCTACCTAAGATTTCAAGATCAAGATGGCGATTGCAATGTTGGTGGTAATAGAAAATGTATTGGTACTGCTAATACTACTAGGGTCAATACAATTATCGTTCAAGGTATCATCCCCTCTAGAGGTGGGCAGTCTTATGGAGGCTTCCATGTTTTCCCGCGAATGTTTGAAAATTGGGACTCTCAAGATTTTTTCCTGTCAGGAGCTTTTATACAATTAAGATTCAGCAATCAAGCTACAGGTAACTTTGACCAAGAAGCTTGGGAACCAGGTAATTCACCTAGTTCGAGTACTGAATATACATGGTATTTCCGTCCACCTAGCACCCGTCGCTGGGGTTATGATGTTGCCTTGCAATTTCAAACAGGAGGCCCGGTATCTCGACGCTTTGCCGTTCCTAGTACTAACCGTAGTGAAGTTTATCGGGAGTTAGCTGTAGACGACCCATATATTAAGAAATTGCGCTGTGCAAAGAAAAGTGCAAGCGGGCCCTACATCGATCCTGCTGCTTCTTGTTCTTAATACTTTCAGTTGAAGGAGGATAATATGCTACCAATTAATATCTGCTCGCATTTGTCAACAGGACTCAAAACTTATCTTGAGTTACAAAAGCCAGTTGTCAAACGACACCCGGAAGAAGGATTTACCATCATAGAATCCTTGATGGCGATGATTGTAGTTACCATAGTTGTTGTAGCAATTACTCCTCCGATTTTTTTAGCGGTAGCTACTCGCGTTCAAAATCAAAAAGCTGAACAAGCAATGCAATTGGCTCAACGCGAAGTTGATAAAGTACGTATATTGGCCGAAAAGGGAGGTTATGCCAATAGTGTATTACCCTCTCTACCTTCTACTTCATCAGAAGCAACAGGTAATGCAGAAGCAGTGGGAGCGCCTACAACTTTTCTTTCTTCTACTTATCCCTGCACTAGTTTTACTACTACTAGTCCTGCTTCATCCGAGGCTTGCCCTGTCTATATTAATAACAGTACTACACCCAGTTTTTATATACAAAGATTCCGTACTAAGGAAAAGAGTTATGGAAGCACCTCTCAAGTCGTTGCATTTCAAATGGGGGTAAGGGTGTATGCAGCTATAGCTAATGGACAGTCAGGACTGCAAACGACCCCAGCATCTCTTAAATTCACTACAGAGCAGGGACAACAGCGAAAGTATCCTTTGGCTGTGATGTACACTTCTGTGGTTCGCAGCGATCTCAAAGATTCTCTAACTAGATATAAGGAATTCTTGCAATAACCTTAGCTCGACTTTATCCAAAATTAATAACTACTTTTTCTTTACCGGACAAAAAGCTTCAACATCACAGATTATCGATAAGTTAAAAAAATAAAATTACTGTCCCACAAAGGTTTTAGCTTAAGCATTCGTGCAACGAATTCACATGAGTATAATGTTGCAATAAAAAATGGATGAAGTCGAGCCTAGAATATTGCCTAAGTAACTTAACTAAATAAAATGTAAGACTTCTACTACAAACAGATATGTTTTGACCCTCACTTCCTCCAAAACTGTTTATGAAGGAACCATAGGTCTATTTTATATTTTTTAAATTTGACCTATTTAATGTCATATTTGCTATTTTTATCAAGCTGAAAATCTATGACGAAAAGACATCTTAAATTGCTATTGAATTGGTTGTGGGTTTATTCTAAAAAAAGCCAAACAGCAGGCTTTACCCTTATAGAACTTTTGGTAGCGCTCTTAATCGCTTCTTTGATTATTTCGGCTTTGTTGTCACTGGTTGTAGATCTCCTGCAAGTTGACAGTCGGGAAAATGCCCGCAACGAAACCCAACAGGAAATGAAAACGGCGTTAAATTACATGGCAGCAGAATTACGTGAGGCAGTGTATGTTTACGACAACAATTGTATGTCAACTACAGTCCAAGGAACTGCTCCAACTGCTAGTGCTACAGCTAGTAGTGATTATTGCCCAGGGTTGCAAAACTACTTACCAACATCATTAATTACTACTACTCAAAAACCTGTTTTGGCTTTTTGGAAACCGGAAGTAATTGATGATGCTACCTTGACTACCTTGGGTACTTGCAGTGGTATAACTGACGCTACTAAAAACCAAGATTGTTTAGACCTTTTAATTAAGCGTCGGACTTATACATTGGTTGTTTATTTACAATCAACTACTTCTGGTAGCTCTTGGCGGGGAAAATCTAGGATTATAAGATATGCTCTAAGTAAATATAGTGCTATTTCCGCTAGTGACTTGACCCAATCCACAGGATATGTAGACCCATCGCAAACAGATAGTACTTCATTTCAAATATGGCCAAGAAAATCTAGTGATGGTACTAATTTGCAAGCATCTCTACCATCAACAAGTGGCGTTAATCCTGCTGCTTTAGTAGATTTTGTTGATGCTCCTGATGCAACAAATACTGGTACTTTACCTACATGTGGCACTAACTATATTCGTACTCCTTCAAGCAGCACTAGTAATAGTTTTTTTGCCTGTGTTAGGACTGCTGTGCCAGCTTCAGGATCAACAGCAGTTGCCAGTGGAGTCAATCAAGATGTAGTGATCTATTTGAGGGGTAATGCTAACGGCAAAACAGGAGTAACAACTAATAGTTATACTCCTATTTTACAAACTCAAGTACTTATGCGTGGCGTTATTAATAAAATTCCAGAATCATAGCTGAATTATAAATAAAGATGAAAAAACAATTTATATCAGAGCAATCAGAAGGTGGTTTCACTTTAATTGAACTACTTGTAGTTATTCTCATGATTGGTGTACTATCTGCGATCGCAATTCCTGGCTGGCTGGGATTTCTGAATCGCCAAAGGGTAAATACTGCAAAAAATACAGCACTGACACTATTACGTGATGCCCAAGCTAATGCCAAACGTGAAAGAGTTCTTTGGCAGGCTTGTTTTTGGGATGACGGCAATCAAGTTTTAGCTTCTATACAACCTGGAACTTCTTGTCAAACCACCAATGCAAAATCCTTGATTACAGATAACCCTAAAGCAATTGCATTTACTTCCAATTTTGATCAAATTCCTAGTACTAGCTACTATCGAGTACAGTTCAAGTATGATGGTTCTGTAAATGGACAACTGGGTAAAATTACCTTCATGCCTCGGAATAACAGTGCTACTAAAGGGTGCGTTTTCGTTTCAACTTTACTAGGCGCAATGCGGACTGATAAGGATAATGGATGTAATTAATCAATCTCAGATGAAACACGTTTATGCTCTTGAAGAAATATATAGCAATCCGATTTGATTTATAAACTTATTTGTGTAGGAAGCAATAGGTAATAGGTAATAGGCAATAGGCAATAGGCAAGAAGCCTCTTTGAGTTGTATTGAATTTTTTAATAAATCAAATATGAATCCTATATTTAAATTAAAATATTTTTAGTTTATTCAAATAAGGTATTGTGTGCTGAACTTACTAGGAAACTCGAAACAGCACCTGATTATTTTTACTCGCTATCCAGAACCGGGTAAGACAAAAACCCGATTGATACCTGTTTTGGGAACTGTTGGTGCTGCCAATCTTCAACGCCAGATGACTGAATATACAATATTTCAGGTTCAAGAATTGCAAAAAGCCATTGACATATCTGTGGAAGTGCGGTTTACAGGTGGCGATTTGCAACTTATGCAAGACTGGCTGGGGTTGGATTTGGTTTACCAGTTTCAAGGTGAAGGGGATTTAGGTTTGCGGATGGCGCGATCGCTTTTCGATGCTTTTCAATCTGGTGCAGAAAAAGTAACGATCATCGGTACAGATTGTCCTGGAGTCAATACCCAGATTTTAGCAACAGCCTTTGAAAAGTTACAGGCTTTTGATCTGGTACTTGGCCCTGCGATCGATGGTGGATATTACTTAATTGGTTTGCGCCAATCCATCCCGGAGTTATTCGTCAACATCAAGTGGGGAACTGCTCAAGTATTCCAGACAACTGTAGACATTGCCCAAAAACTTAATTTATCTTATGTGAACTTGTCGCCTTTAGCTGATGTTGACCGACCAGAGGATCTGCCGATTTGGGAACAAGCCCTTGCAAGAGAGATAGATAAATAAGGGAGATGAGAGACACACAGCAATTTTTGTATTGATGCAAGACACGCTAGGGGTACACATCTGTCAGATATGTCAACTTAAGTTAAAACGCTTATCCCACAGGCATTTTACCCCACCTCCAACTCCTCCCCGATGCTTTGGGGAGGGGCGGTTTCGGCTTTAGACAAAACCGTGGTAGGGTGACGCGGTGAGTAACCGTAAGTAAATGAACTTAGTATCACGTCTTGATGAGGCTTTCACGCTAAGTTGACACCAATGCACATTTGTGAGTCCATAGAAAATGCCTGTATTACAAGCGATTAAGTAATTAATGAGTCTTTTGCTTCAGCCACGCATTATCTTCGTATCTTAAAGCACCAGGAATTTCCTGAAGACACTATACATAACAAATGCTACTGTGGCCTAGTTGAAAACCAAGAGGCAGATAGCTTTTATCAATATTGAATCTGCTTTATATTTCTACACAACAGGCACGGTCATAGGCACAATATTTAAGTAGCTTGAAATATGAAAATCACTCGTATTCACCGCCAGTTTGAAAAACTATGGTTAACCGTTTTGCTTCCGTGAGTCCTGCCCTCACACTTAAGGTAGTTGGAATCATCTGTATTTTGTCGTTTTTCGTTGATTTTTTGATTCTATTGTTACCCTTTCAACCGACTGATCGGGTATGGCAAATCAACTTGGCAACAGCACTCGTAGATCGGGGAATTGTTCCTTTAGTAGGTTTGGGGCTTCTGTTTGCCGCCTATTGGATTGATAATGCTGATGTAGGAAGCGATCGCCCGCAAGGTGTCGATTTAAGATTTCCCGCTCTAATTCTCTCAAGTATTTTAGGGTTGATGTTCTTGCTAATTTTTCCCCTGCACCTAAACAACGTCAATCAAGCTAAGACTCAAACACTCAACCGAATCACCCAAGAAGCAGATCAGGCAGAAAATCAACTGAACACTCGGTTGTCGCAATTGCAAGCACAACTGAATACTGAGCAAGGAAAAGCGCAACTAGAGCAGCTGCGAAACCAAACCAAAGCTCAGTTTAGTGAAATCCTCAAAGATGATCAAAAATATAAGCAAGCACTTGAAAGCCCTCAAATTCCCGCAAACATTAAAGAGTTACTGAAGAAGGCTAAAACAAATCCTCAAGTACTTGACAAAGCTATCGAACAACAAACAGATGTTCAAACGCTGCAAACTCAACAACTGAGCCAAGTTCGCCAGCGCAGAGACGAAGCGCAGCAACAAGCTAAAGATACTGCTTGGAAGTCTGGGCTGCGGATTGGAATTAGCAGTTTGCTGTTATCCATTGGTTACATTATCATCGGCTGGACAGGCTTAAGAGGTAGGGGTGCTGTACAAGGTGGTAAACCTAGACCTGCTGCCCGCTAATCCACTATTGGCATGGCAGTTAAGACGTATCTAAAAATTATAAAAGAAGGCAGAAGTCAGGAGAAAAGAAGTATAATTGATTACTTTAGTTCTGAGCCAAAAACCCAGTTAAAAAAATTTAAGTGTCGGTTATTCCTGTGTCCTGCCTTCTACCTCCTGCCTCTTGAATGACGGCTGATACTGCCATGCGTCTAATAGCTAATAACAATAAAAAGACAATTATCACTGAGTAAAATCGCTATAAAACTTGGGTAATGTTCTCAATTTACATACTGACATATAACGAAGAACTAGATATTGCTGCTTGTATCGAATCGGCGATGCTATCGGATGACATTATTGTTGTGGATTCATGCAGTAGCGATCGCACTGTGGAAATCGCCAGTCGCTATCCTATCCGCGTCGTCCAACATGCTTTTGAAAGCCACGGACGCCAACGCACCTGGATGTTAGAGTCTATCCTCCCGAAGCACGAATGGGTTTACATTCTCGAAGCTGACGAGCGCATGACACCAGAACTGTTTGCGGAATGCGAAAAGGCAAGTCAGAATCCAGACTACATTGGTTACTATGTGGCGGAACGTGTGATGTTTATGAATTGTTGGATTCGCTACAGCACACAGTATCCCCGTTACCAAATGCGACTCTTTTGCCACGGTAAAGTGTGGTTCACAGACTACGGTCATACTGAGCGAGAAGTTTGTGAGGGTGCAACTAGCTTTTTAAAAGAAACATATCCACATTACACTTGTAGCAAAGGCTTGAGTCGTTGGATTGAAAAGCATAACCGTTATTCTACAGATGAAGCTCAAGAAACACTGTTTCAACTAGAACAAGGAAAGGTCAACTGGCAAGATTTATTCTTTGGTAAATCGGAAATCGAAAGACGCCGCGCCTTGAAAGATTTGTCTTTACGTTTACCCGCCAGACCGTTGCTAAGATTTGTATATATGTATTTTATCTTAGGCGGTTGTTTAGATGGACGTGCCGGAATTGCTTGGTGTACATTGCAGGCATTCTACGAATATCTGATTTTGCTCAAAGTCTGGGAAATGAAGTATCTACCAAAACCTAATTTAGATGCAACAGCAATTTTGGCAAAAGAGTCTACACAACAGGTACAGTACGCGGATTCTGAAGAAACTACACAGGTTGATGTGGCATAAAGGGAACTGAAGATTAGCAGAATTCCCAGTATAATCAATAAGCAGCGATCGCAAAATCAGAATTCAGAAGTAGGGGTGCATAGTTAGCTGTGTGCCCCTACGGCGTATTACATTTAAACAAAACCACCATAATAAATTAATATTTTTAACAGAACACTTTCATAAAAGCCGCTCCTGCTTAAATGTGAGCGACTGACCAGATAAAAGAATTCTTGGCGTTGCACAACAGTGGGATGAATTTAGGTAGGCAGGGGTACAGGGGAAGTAGGGTAAGAATTTTATAAGTTTACGAAATCGTCCCTTGATTGAGCAATACGGAATTTTTGAGTTTCCCTGATGGTACTTTTACAATCATGAGCAGCTTTTGATTGAGCGCGGTAGATTAGTAATACCTAAGGACTTGCAACAATCGTTTACAAGTCTTACAAAGAAAAGTAACATCCTCTGAAAATAACCAATCGCCATCGGATTGGTTAACGTCTATGTGTATGCTTGTAGGAAAATAGCTGATTTCCAGCAACAAGTATGTGTTTTTGAGGCAGCAACCAACTTGCTAGCGTTTTAGACAGTTACTTGTGGCAGAAACTCAAGAAAGTTGAAGTCTTCGGAATTTGACGAATCTGCTGGTATGGATACCAATAAAAAAAGTTCCTCTAGCTTAAAACAGGAGAATCGGGGCTTGGGAATCGATCGCCTAAAACAGGACTTAAAAAACGACCTGATTGCTGGTTTGTTGGTAATAATTCCCCTAGCAACCACTATCTGGCTGACCATTAGCGTTGCTACTTGGGTAATCAACTTCCTCACCCAAATTCCCAAACAATTAAATCCCTTTGATGGATTGAACCCAGTTTTAGTAAATATACTGAATTTATTAGTAGGATTAGCTGTACCCTTACTAAGTATACTCTTAATGGGCTTGATGGCTCGTAATATTGCTGGGCGATGGTTGTTAGATTTTGGTGAGCGATTATTACAGGCAATTCCTTTAGCAGGACAGGTATACAAAACTCTCAAACAGCTTTTAGAAACAATTCTAAAAGATTCTAATGGCAAGTTTCGCCGTGTAATTTTGGTAGAGTATCCCCGGCGAGGAATTTGGGCGATCGCCTTTGTCACTGGTGCAATCAGCAGTGATATCCAAGCCCAGATGCCTCGCCCCGTGCTAAGTGTTTTTATCCCTACTACCCCGAATCCGACTACCGGATGGTATGCAGTCGTTCCTGAAGATGAGGTGGTAAACCTCTCCATCTCCATTGAAGACGCCTTTAAAATAATTGTATCAGGTGGCATTGTCGCTCCCAATACGCCTTTGGTTTTCCCCAAAGAGTCCACACTGGAAATGAAACACGACGAAACCAAACAGCAGGTTATTGCCGTTGAAGAAACTTAAAATCAATCTGGCAAAGTTACAAGCAAATGCGTAATGTTGTTGTTTGACTGTGCCAAAATTGATAAACTTGTAAGTTTGTTCCGCCTAGTTAATCAGTTCTCGCACAATCACCATTCACTTTTATGCAACCCCGGAAACCTCAGCAAATTGCCCGTGAATTGGCGCTTTTAAGCCTTAGCCAATTGCCAGTCAGCCCAAAGAAATTAGAGAAATTGGAAGACGATCAACTAGTATCCAAGTTGGTGCTAGGAGCAGTACGCACTCTGACCTCAGAAGTGCAAGATACCCTCGATAATGCCGCAGGTGAACTACAACGTAGTAACGATCGCCTTTTGAGTAGCCAAACCCGGGCCTCCGACCTCAATACTGCCAGAACAATGCTTCAAGAAGCGATCGCCTGTACCCAGACGGCAATCAATCAGTTGGGTACGGCAGTTGATTTCCCCGTATTGATTCAGTTAGCTAATCAGGATAAGGGAGTTCGGAATTACGCTAAAGAGCTTGTGATTACCGTCAACGAAAATCGACACATTATAGATGAACTCATTTCTAGTGCCTTAGTAGATTGGCAAGTAACTCGTCTCGCTCAAATTGACCGCGATATCTTGCAAATCGCTGTGGCAGAAATGAAGTTCTTAGGAGTTCCAGATAGTATCGCCATCAACGAAGCTGTGGAGCTAGCCAAACGTTACAGTGGCGACGATGGTCATCGATTTATTAACGGTGTTTTGCGCCGAGTTACTGAGCAGAAGAAAACAGCATAGCCTTTTATACTTACTTCCCCAAATGAGGAGGATGAGCAAGATAAGGGGAGCAGCACTTCGGCTACGCTCAGTGACCGGGGGGCAGGGGAAGCAGGGGAAGCAGGGGAAGAGAACTATTGATTATTGACCAATGCCCAATACCCAATACCCAATACTTCGACTACGCCCTTCTCTACGAGAGGCTACTTCGGCTTCGCTCAGTACAAGTGCGCCAACGACTACGCTCAGGACAAGCTCAGTACAAGTGCCCAATGCCCCAAGTTAAATTAAACTCATAACTATAACTAATAACTCATATAATCAATACTGCTGCAATGGTTTTTAATTGGTTCCGTCGTCAACATAACGATTCCTCTAACACTTCCTCTGATAAAAAACAGCAAGAAGCCACTCCTGCACAAGAACCCCAACCAGAGCCAGCCGAAACGTCAACAGCATCAGCTGAAACTGCACCAGACACAACGGCAGATTTGTTGGCATTTGCTAAAGCTGCCTACAAAAATATTCAACAAAAACAACAAGGTGAGGTAGGAGAAACTTCATCTGATTTAGCAGATACTTCAGCACAATCTGAAACCGCAGAAACGGCAATTGCGGAAATCACTGAACCAGAAGCAACTGAGGAACCTGTTAGTACAACCCTAGAAACAGCACAGCCAGAAGTTATCCAGGCAGCTACCGAGGAAGAAAATATAGAAGATTCTTCAGTGGCAGCAATTAGCGATCAGCCAGATGTCTCTAGCCCGGAACTCACGGTAAGTGAAGTTGAACCAACATCCACCGAAGCACTAGCTACGCCAGAGGCAACACAACCAACACCACCAGCTGCCTTATCGTTCTTAGAACGGGCAGCAGCAGAACGGCAAGCAAAACTGGAACAACTAATAGCCACCGCCATTGAAGTTCCAGAACCGGAGGTAGCACAGCCAGTAGCTACAACTTCAGATGTAGAAGAAGAAATTCCTGGACTAGACTTTGATGATGGGTTTGTCTGGTCGGCGAAAGTTCTAGCAGCTCAAGGTAGGAGTGCAGAAGACGTTTCTATTGAAGAAATTACCTGGCTGAAAAAGCTCCGGCAAGGGTTAGACAAAACTCGTCGTAGTATTCTTAACCAACTGAAGGCGATCGTTGGTCAAGGGCCGCTAAACCTTGCTGCTGTGACGGAAATTGAGGCATTGCTCCTGCAAGCTGATGTGGGTGTAGAGGCGACAGACTTTATTATCAATGCTCTACAGACAAAACTTCGAGAAGAAGTTACTGCACCGGAAGAAGCGATCGCTTATCTAAAAAAAATCCTCCGGGATATGCTGGATGCGCCAAGTATTACATCCCACAAAACTACCTTTACCCCAGAAAAAGACACCTTAAACATTTGGTTAATCACTGGAGTAAATGGTGCCGGTAAAACCACTACCATCGGCAAAATTGCCCATCTGGGACAAAAATCTGGCTATAAATGCTTGATTGGGGCAGCAGACACCTTCCGCGCCGCCGCCGTGGAACAGGTGAAGGTTTGGGGTAGTAGAAGTGGCGTGGATGTAATTGCCAATCCGGGAAAGAATACAGATCCAGCAGCAGTTGTATTTGATGCGATCGCCGCAGCTCAAGCGCGTCAAACTGAATTACTTTTGGTAGATACAGCTGGACGACTGCAAAACAAGAAAAATTTAATGGACGAACTCGGTAAAATCCGGCGAATTATCGACAAAAAAGCCCCAAATGCCAAAGTAGAATCTCTTTTGGTTCTAGATGCCACTTTAGGTCAGAATGGACTGCGGCAAGCTGAAGTTTTTTCCCAAGCTGCCCAACTGAGTGGCGTTGTCTTAACTAAGCTCGATGGCACTGCCAAAGGCGGTGTTGCTCTGGCAGTTGTGCAACAACTAGGTTTACCTATTCGCTTTATTGGTGCTGGCGAAGGAATTGAAGACCTGCGCCCGTTTTCGAGCTATGAGTTTGTCGAAGCTCTCTTGAGTGGCTAATTGAAAAATTTGGAGTTAAAAATTTTTCTTGACAAACTGATAAATTTAGGGATAACTGATCTGGTATCATCACTTGAACTCACTAGAAATAAAATGCTGGAAACGGCTCAAGTCCTAAAACCATACGTTTTTCACAATCAATGTGTGACTTTTGCTAAAATTTCAACTACTTGTTCGCGCAACGGCAACCACAAAAGAAGCAACTGCTTTAGGAGTCGAAAGAGCGACACGTTGTGTTTAACTTGCTTAAGAGTAGTAGTTTGTCAAGTTTAAATTAGTGGGTAAGCAAGTTTGTAATCAGAACTTTAATCTTTATTTTCTAAGCACTAAAGTTCTGACTACAAACCCTTCATTACTAACTTGACAAAGTAGTAAATATCCGAGCTTCAACTGCCTATCCAGCGCCTACCTCAACAAAAGGACGGCTTCCGGCCTTCAGGACTTTAAAGAATCATAGACCGTGGACTCAAAAGCTCAATCTTGGGGACTGACAAAAAATAAATTATCCCAAATTATTTGTACATTTGTAGCACACCTGTGCGCTCCTACGTTCGCGGAGCGTGCCGCAGGAATGAGATGTTTTTTTTACTGAAAGTTCCTTGGCAATTATGGTATACAAATTAAGTATTTGAAGACTTATTTACATATTTTCAGGTTTGAGAATAAATGTAACTATGTTTTACCAAACCAAGCTCGATTTGAGCGCTTCTAGAGGTTTTCGATCAAAAGACTTCTAGTCTTCTTGTGCTTCTGGCCGAACAGTCACTCTCAAAGCGTTATTAATTATTCTTTGAATAAAGTATTTCTATGACTTTAGAGATATGCTTTGGGAATTAAGTTATGAAAAAAAGAAAAACCTTCTGAATTATCACCGAAACAAACTAGTAATTTTTACGGGTTGGGTTTGGACTAAAAACACATGATTTGAAATGACTAATATTCCATCAGAAATAGAATAAGCAAATAAAATACTTATAAAATTTGCCTGTTACGTCTTTATACTCTTGCTAAAATGACAGGTCTTGTCTAAATATGGTTTAACAATGCCAAAGCCAAAAGATTTATAAGTAATCTAAAATCTGCCAATATTAAAGTGCAATAATACCTGTACCTGTGTCTCAACTGCCCTCTCAACCCACTGATAACAATAGTAGTGCCGCGACAGATGTCACACCAGTCGTGGCACTTAAAGAACTTGTGGCAAGGTTGCACCGGGAACAGAACAAAATTCAAGATTTGCTCAGTTCTTTAGGATTTGCCCTGAGAAGTTTCAATAATTTGAATCAGTTTTTGGAACTGATACCACTGATGGCAACAAGAGTGACAGATGCAGACGGCAGCGCCCTGTTTCTCTACAAACCTAATGGTCAAATCAGGTTAGAACAGTTACATTGGCAAGACAGTCGCCAGCGAAAGAATATTCGCAAAGCACTAGAAATAGCTACCAGTCAAATCACACTTGTACCTAATACTGCCCCCTTAGCGAATACCACAGGAATTTTGGATGACCAGATGCATCGCTATTTGGGGCCAGATGTGCAAATCTTTGGTACGGCGATTCTGGTGAAGCATACAGAACGGGGATGGCTCTATGTCTTGAGTCGCGATCCAGAATATAGTTGGACAGAAACTAGGCAAAAGTTAGTTAGGTTAGTGGCAGATCAAACAGCAGTAGCGATCGAAAACGATGAACTAGCTGTAGAACTAAGAAAAAAAGAACGCTTAGACCAAGAACTGGAAATTGGCGCAGAAATTCAACGGCGACTTTTACCACGGCAATGCCCTACAATCCCTGGTGCAGTCCTGGCGGCACGGTGTAAACCTGCCAATCGCGTCGGCGGAGATTACTATGACTTTATTGCTACTAATAACAATAAGATTCAGCCCAAGATTAAAAGCGGTACAGAAACTAGTCGCTGGGGTTTGGTTATTGGAGATGTCATGGGCAAAGGTGTGCCTGCTGGTCTGATTATGACGATGATGCGGGGAATGCTACGGGGAGAAGTGCTACATGGTAATTCTCCAGCCAGAATTCTACAAAATTTAAATAGAGTTATGTATGCGGATTTGGAAAATTCCCACCGCTTTGTAACGCTATTTTACTCAGAATATAATCCCCATAACCGAATTTTGTCTTATAGCAATGCGGCACATAATCCTCCCTTGTGGTGGCACGCGGCGACAAAAACTGTCAGCCGTTTAGATACTCTAGGAATGCTAATCGGTTTGGATGCTAACAGCCAATATGAAGATGCCCAGGTACAATTAGAACCTGGGGATACAATTATCTACTATACAGATGGTTTGACCGATGCTGCTGCTGCTGGTGGCGATCGCTTCGATGAAGACAATTTTGTTGCTAGCTTCAATACGGCTTGCAAGTACTGCAATGGGCCACAGGAGATTGTGGATTACCTGTTTGACCAAGTTCAGCAATTCATTGGTGATGATAAGCAAAACACTGATGATATGACATTAGTTGTTCTGCAAATTTTATAAAAAAGACAGGCAAGATGCCTGTCCTACAAGGAATGATTTCGCAAAAAATTTAGAAATTCATCTCAGCAGCTTGGACTTTTTCAACCTGCTTCTTCTTCAGCACCAGCATAACTTGAGCCAACATGACAAGAGCGATGAACGCAATCAACCATTTGACTCTAGAGGCATCTTGAAGTACGATTTCTCCATCTGCTTGACCGAATCCACCGACATTCGGGTTGTTGGTCAAAGCTTCACCAGTTTTAACTGCTTGCCCTTCGGAAACAACCAATTCTGGCCCTAAAGGAATCGTATCAACAACCACATCACCCGATTCAGGTTGGATGTTGACTTGATATTTGACGTTACCATCTGCATCTTCTTCTTTGGCAATCTTGGTAATTGTGCCAGTAGCAGAAGCGTTGTAGACAGCGTTGTTGCTCTTTTCGCCAGTAGGATAAACTTGTCCACGTCCGCGATTACCACCTACGTGAACTGAATATTTACCGAAGTGGATGTTTTTGTCGGTTGCGGGGTTGGGAGAAAGAACTGGGAAGACGATTTCCTGATACTGTTCACCGGGTAAGGGACCGACGATGACGACGTTATCTTTATCTTCGCTGTAGGGTTGGTAGAAAGTGTCGCCAACTTCTTCTTTAAGTTCTTCGGAAAGACGGTCTTCAGGAGCAATCTTAAAGCCTTCAGGTAGCATCAGTACAGCACCGACGTTCAAGCCAACCTTAGAACCATCGGCACCAACCTGCTGGGCAGCCAAATCGTAAGGGATTTTCACCACAGCTTTGAATACAGTGTCAGGTAGCACCGATTGAGGTACTTCCACTTCTGTAACCTTGGCGGCTAGGTGACAGTTGGCACAAACAATCCGCCCTGTCGGTTCGCGGGGGGTTTCGGGATAGGTTTGCTGTGCCCAAAAGGGATAGGCGGCAGCAGATTGGGGAAGAGTTAGATCGCTGGTGAAGTAAAATGTCACAGTAGCGATCGCTATGAGCAATGTTTTTACAATCGCTCTAGCGCTGCGAGTTAACCTCGCTCTTAAGAAAACATTTCTCATCTCTAATAAGGGCAACGATTGAATTAGTCATTAGTCATTGGTCATTAGTCATTAGTCATTAAGCCCTGAACAAAGGACGAATGACTAAGGACTAAGGACAAAATTATTAAGCCCACCAAGCTGCATCACCCGTGCGGAAGTCGGTTTCAGTCCAAGGGGTTAAAACGATTTTGTCGTCGGTTACATTGGTATGAGCCAAAGGTAAAGACAACGGTGCTGGGCCGCGAATCACTTTACCAGTTTCGTCATACTGGGAACCATGACAAGGACATTTGAATTTGTTCTCAGCAATGTTCCAGGGCACAACACAACCTAAGTGGGTGCAGATGGCATTAATGCCATAATCTTTGATCGCCTCTTTGCTGTCTACCACAATATAGGTAGGATCTCCCTTTAGTCCTTGGACTAGGTTGCGATCGCCTGCATTACGATTTTCTAGAAATTTACTGACACTAACATCGTTACCTAGCTCGTCTTTTGCCGTTACACCACCACCAGCACCACCAGTTGCGGGTGGAATAAAGTAGTTGACAACGGGATACAATGCACCCAGAGCCACTCCAGTGACAGTCCCAAAAGTGAGCAGATTCATGAACTGACGACGCCCCATATCGGGCACGTCTGCTGATTCAGAAAATTGAGCCATAATCTACGCGCTCTTTGTGTATTTTGTTAAGCATTTTGACAAAAGTACTAGTACTTGAGGAACTCTTGTCTAAGTCGAAATGCTAGCGCTCACAACGATGCCATACTTCTTTGTTCCAAGATATAAAAAGCATCTTTTCTGTTAGCATTACATTTCTTTATATCCTTATCATACTGGAGTCACGGAACTTAACATCATAACTAAATGTAAAATCTGATTGAGAAAAGCTATGACAGGACAGGAATTACGTCAGATATTGCTTGATAAGTGGGGATATTCTTACGATGTCCAGTTCCGGCGGGCACAGGGAAAGATATTTTTGCAAGTGATGTGGAAGTATCTGGAGCAAGCTTCTTTTCCCTTGAGCGAGGCGGAGTACCAAGACCATCTCGATAGCATTGCCAATTATCTTCATGCCTTGGGTGGGTCAACACAGGTACAAACTTTTATTGCCCAAACACGCGATCGCCCCCGCCTCGGCAAAGCTGTTAGCATTCCTCTAGATTTGGGTGAACGTTCTTCTGAATGGATATTATGACCAGCTATTGCATTAAAATGAATAATTTTCTAATTAATTACAGTATTTTTCTCTAAAATTTCCATAATGTGCTAAAAAACTCTTTTGCCTACTGCCACATTTCTATCTGGCTGAATTAACACAACTTCCCCATCATTTAAAACCACTCCTAAGACTAAAACTTCCGAGATAAAATCGGCAATTTGACGGGGTGGAAAGTTAGTTACAGCTAATATTAATCTATTGATTAATTCCTCTTGTTGATAAAGTTTAGTAATTTGGGCACTAGATTTTTTGATGCCCAAATCGCCAAAATCTATCCACAATTTATAAGCTGGTTTTTTAGCTTTAGGAAAATCTTCGACTTTAATGACTTTGCCAACATGAATCTCGATTTTTTCAAAATCACTATAGCTAATAAACATTTGGTCAAAAACTGAGCAGGAAAATCTTTTTACCTATTCCAGATGTTATTTACCTGTAAGCTTCACCAGTCCAACACCACCGAAATAAAGCCCTAAAACGGCTCCTGCCAAAAGACTTTGAGTTAGAGGGTCAGTAGAAGGTGTCAGGACGGCTCCTAAAATCACTGCTCCCATAATCACATAACGCCAACCAGAAACCATCTGTTTCGACGAGACAATGTTTAAATTACCGAGCAACAGTTGAATAATAGGAATTTGAAATGCTAAACCAGTGCTGAATAACAGTAGCAGCACAAATTCAAAATATTTATCAATTGACCAAAGTTGTTCAACTACATCTGCTCCGTAGCTGATGAAAAATTTCAATGCTGCGGGGATAAGAAGTAAATAGGCAAATACCAACCCCGCCCCAAATAGCACGCTCGAACCCAAAACCACAGGCCCCAGTAAACGGCGTTCACGACGAGTCAATCCTGGAAGTACAAACTGAATAATTTGGTAAAGAATAAAAGGACTAGTAAGTACGAAGCCAGTGTAGGCTGCGACTTTCAGGGAGACAAAGAAATATTCTCCAGGTGCAAGTTGGAGAAACTTTACTCCTTGTGCTGGAACCTCAAGTAGCTGGACAATTGGCTTAACGGCAAAGAAACAGCCAATAATGCCCACTGCTACGGCAATCAACGAATAAAAAATTCGCTGTCGCAACTCTTCTAGGTGGTCGAAAAGGGACATTTCGACTTCACCAGGCAACTCATCAAGAGGATCGGTGTCTGAATTGCCATATCCTTCTGGATCGATGTTGGGAACGTTTACAGTATCTACGTCTTGTGAAGGCGTCACGTCGCTTCGCTCCGAATTCAAAATTCAAAATACCCTACGGGAACGCCAAGGGCGTACAAAATTCAAAATTAACAATCCCCATAAATAAATTTAGGGTTTTGTATCATGAGTGTCTGTCGGTCATCGACCATTTCGGTGACTCAGCATTCTTCATTATTTTATCTGGGGAATGCAGTTACTAAGATATGTTTTTAGGTGTTGCGGGTTTTTTATCCTGTTTTTTAGGTTTGCATCTGCATAATTTAGTAGGAAGCCATCTTGTAGGCAATGCCTAACCTAAAAAAAGGTGGAACCGATAATTTAGAAATTACGTCTCTGCGGCCAGTAGCGCTGAGTAAATTCACACAACATCAACATTTAATACTCAGTTTTAGAAATCCGGTTCATCAAGGTGGCATCTATACATAGCGTAATCGGAAATTTCTAGCTGAGGTTGGGTATGAACCGGAAAATTTGCATTGCTCTAATGGCATTGCCTGTTTATTTATACAATGTTGAGCTAGGCAATATTTGTAGTATTGATGTGACAATTGTTAAAAATCAGTTTCCCACAATAGCTACTCTAATTGCTTACAGTACAAATGCTCAGTCACGCATCTTACCGTGGCAAATTTCGGCTAGAGACGACCAAACCGAAGATTGCCTTCGTGCTGGCACTTGCAAAGATTGATATCTAATTCGTAATTCGTAATTCGTAATTCGTAATGACGCTCGCGGACTTGTTAACGCTGCGCGAGCGTCATTAGGAATTACGGCAATCCATCATAACAGAAAATTAATGGTTGTAGAAAATCAACGTACAGTAGTGGTTACAGGAGCCTCAACAGGAATTGGTCAGGCGTGTGCTTTGCTTTTAGACCAATTGGGATTCTCTGTTTTTGCTGGAGTGCGTCAAGATATTGATGCTCAAACACTTAAACAGAAAGGTTCACAAAAGCTCATTCCGATTTTTTTAGATGTTACTGATGCTGAATCGATCGCAGCTGCGGTTGATAAGGTAACAAATGCAGTTGGTGGTGCGGGGATTTTAGGTTTAGTGAATAATGCTGGAATTGCTGTCCCTGGGCCGTTAGAATTATTAGCGATCGCTGAATTTCAACACCAGATGCAGGTTAATGTCACCGGACAATTAGCAGTTACGCAAGCATTTCTTGGTCTATTACGCCAAAGTCGAGGTCGAATTGTCAATATGGGTTCCATTGCTGGTAGGAGTCCAACGCCGTTTTTGGGCGCTTACAATGCTTCTAAATTTGCCTTGGAAGCACTCACTGATGTGATGCGGATGGAGTTACGCCCTTGGGGAATCTCCGTTTCAATTGTTGAACCTGGTTCTATCGCTACCCCAATCTGGGAAAAATCCATAAGTCAATCTGAAATAGCGCAGGACGATTTACCACAATCGGCACAAAATCTCTACGGTCAAGCGATGAATATTGTCCGCAAGAAAATGCAGATTCTCGCATCTAAAGGAATTTCTGCGGATATTGTCGCTCAGGCTGTTGTCCATGCGCTGACTGCAAAACAACCCAAGACACGTTATCTCGTTGGACAAGATGCCAAAATTGGAGCTGTGCTGAAGCATATTTTGCCCGATCATCTCCATGACCGAATTATTTTATACTCAATGGGTTTGTAGATTACTTCCTGATCGGTTAACTAAGGAGCAAGCATCAAGTAATTCGCGGCTACACAGGCAAAGCCCGCCTCCGTGGACTAAGGAAAATTCGGGGTTTGAAACCCACAGAGGTAGGAAAAGCTTCATGTAGTCGCAGTTTCTAACCACCGATTTAACTGGTTTATATTAGACCTCTTGCATAAATCAAAAATAAACAACCTCACCCCGCATTTGAATAAAGCAAACGCTCCCCTCACCGCTTGCGGTGAGGGGCTGGGGGTGGGGTGTTAAGCAATACGGTTCGGTTAAAGGGGAAAGGGAAAAGGGGAAAGGTTTTGAATACATCCTTTACCCTTTACCCCTTACCCATTCCCCAGACCACAAGAAAAATGAAAAATGCTTATCCGAACCATATTGCGGTGTTAGGGACTTTTTGCAAGAGGTCTATTCAATAGCACTACAAAATTGTACTTAACAGTACCTTTTTTTGTTTATATTATTTTTAATATCCATAAGAGTATCTTATTTGATATTAAAGATTTTTGTTATTTGTACTTATATAGGACTCATATTTGATTGCGTGAAAAAAATTCGGTATACCTTAATCTTCTAAAATCCTCTTGCCTATTGCCTATTACCTATTGCCTACTAAGCCAAGTGATTTCAGTAATCAAACCGGATTCCTATAGTAGTATTTCTGCTTACTTCAAATCAAATATCAGCATTGCTATGTGTTATATCCAACCTAAGATATGAAAAATTATCCGAAATGCTGCTAGTTTAGTTAGTAGTTTGATTGAAATGCACTTAAATTAAGGGAGAAATTCCCTAAAATCAATATATTTATTCAGCAGATTTTGTCATCCCTATTCCTGAGTGAACTCGATTAGTTATGCTGCTAGATTTAGAAAGATTTTATCAGGCTTGTAATCCGAGCAGACCTCTAATTATAGGAAACGCTAGCGATCGCAGGTACTATATTGATTTTGCTGCGGTGCGGGGTGGCAAAATCATTGAAGCTTTGCAGCGCACGATCGCTAGAATATCGCCGGAGATACCAACCTGTCAACTATTTACAGGACATCTCGGCTGTGGAAAATCAACGGAGTTGTTACGCCTCAAAGCTGAGTTAGAAGTGCAGCAATTTCATGTGGTTTATTTTGAGTCTACCCATGTCCTAGAAATGGCGGATGTGGATGTGACTGATATTTTGTTGGCGATCGCTGGACAGGTAAGCGAAAGCTTAGAAGCCATGAAAATTAGGTTCAAACCTCGCTATTTTACCAAGCTATTTGGTGAACTTGTGGATTTTCTGCATACGCCAATTGATATTGGTGTAGAAGCAGAGTTGTCTGTAGGGATTGCCAAAATTACAGCGAAAGCTAAAGAAAGTCCCCAATTAAGGCGGCGGTTAAGAGATTATCTCGAACCGCGAACCGCGAATATTTTACAGTCAATTAATCAAGAATTACTAGAACCTGCCAATAAGGAACTAAAAGCCAAGGGTAAAAAAGGATTGGTGGTCATTGTTGATAACTTGGATCGAGTTGCAATTCGACCTTTACCATCGGGGCGATCGCTGCCAGAATACTTATTTATTCAGCGTGGTGAACAGTTACGCAAACTGAATTGTCATGTAGTCTACACCATTCCCTTAGCCCTGACTTTCTCCAACGATAGTGCCGAACTTCAACATCGTTTGGGGGGTGGAGTCGCACCAAAAATGTTACCGATGATACCTGTACGTTTGCGCTCTGGGGAGATTTTCACCCAAGGGCTAGCAATGATGCGGCAAATGGTACTAGCTAGAGCTTTTCCAGACATTTTACCTAGCGATCGGTTAGGCTTAATTACAGAAGTGTTTGATAGTTTGGAAACCTTAGATCGATTGTGTCTGATTAGTGGTGGTCATGTACGCGACTTACTAGGTTTACTGTTTGACTGTCTGCGAGAACAAGATCCACCCTTTGAGCGGGAGTGTGTCGAATTGGTGATTCAAAGACAACGGGATTACCGAGCTAACGCCATCGACCCCCATGAGTGGGAACTAATCTTTCAGGTGGTACAACAGCAGAAGGTCAGAGGTGATATAGAATACCACACCCTTTTGCGAAGTCTATTTGTATTTGAATACCGCGATCATCAAGGAGCTTGGTTTGCCGTCAACCCAGTTTTAGCAGAGACGGAAAAATTTAAATCATGGTTGAACGACACCCACAAGTAGATATAAGAGCGGCTAACGAGCGGGCTTTACGAAGTTTGGGGAGAGCAATTACCCTTTCTAGCGGTCAATTTTCTCTGGTTTTGGTGTGCTGCAATTATCGAGTTTTGCAAGAGCAAATGTTGCAACGACTCGAAGAACTTTCTTCAGGAGTACACCAAATTCAAAAGGTAGTTTTGCCGCATAATGCTAGAAGCCTTTACACAAGTATTCATTTACAACTGCTAACCGAAGCTAATCCGCCATCAGCGTTGATGATTTTAGGTTTAGAGTTAGTAGATGCACTCGATGATCTACTTAGGTCTATTAATCATATTCGAGATGAATTTCGTAAGCGCCACCCATTTCCAATGATTTTGTGGGTGAATGAGGAAATATTGCAAAAGGTGGTGCGTTTAGCACCAGATTTTGCTAGTTGGGCGGCGACACCGATTCGGTTTGAAATGACAACTCAATCACTGCTGCAATTTCTGCAACAGGAAACTGACTCTTTATTTGCTACGGTGTTACCAACCGATGCTGCACAACACCAACCTCCTCAAGTTGCCAAGCATTATTCTACTGTCGAGCAAGTCTGGGAACATAGCTATGAACTCCACTTTGCCATTAGAGAGTTGCACAATCGTGGTATTACTTTAGAGCCAGAATTACACGCTAGTTTAGAATTTGTTTTTGGTCTAGATAATTATATTAGCGATCGCATCAGTACAGGTTTAAGTCATTTTCAGCAAAGCTTGCAAGTTTGGCAGAAGTTAGTAGAGATAGAGGATAGGGGAGCAGGGGGAGCAGAGGGAGCAGGGGAGGATGAGGGAGTATTTTCTTCCTCATCTCCTCCATCTCGTCCATCTCCCCTACTTCTGCGACAGGGAATCTTGCTGTTTTATATTGGGCTGTGTTATTGCCGTTTTGCAGAGCAAAATCAAACAGAAAACCGCCGTCATTGGTATACAGCTAAATCTTATTTCCAGCAGTGCTTGAATATCTTGCAGGTGGCTGGGCGTTTGGATATAGTTGCTGGATTTATTAATCAACTCGCTGAGGTTTTGCAATATCTACAAGAGTGGGAAGAGTTGCAGACGGTTGCTCAAAAGTCTCTGGAGTTACATCAAACTTATGGTAGTCAAATCCAACTGGCTTGTGACTACGGTTTTTTGGCGCAAGTGGCTGTGCAGCAGTCGCGATGGGTACAGGCGAGTATCTTAGCACACGTATCACTGTTGAAGTTAGGTGAGGCGCAAAAGCATAGCGATCCTTATAACTGTTTTTTTCCTTTACTGTTGGCGCAAATTTACTATTTAGTATTAGCGAAAGCACAGCGAAATTTAGGTGAGCTAGAAGTGGCTTGTGAATACTTAGATAAGGCGACAAAAGAACTGCCAGCAGCCTTAGAAAACAGTGCCCATCAATACGATGCCCATCGTTATATTCGCTTATTGCGGAGACTGCGATCGCTATACTTTGAAGAAGGGCGATATCTGGAAGCCTATTACATTCGACAAAAACGGCGTTCTGTTGAACAGCAGTATGGTTTTCGGGCTTTTATCGGCGCAGGACGCTTGCAACCCCAAAGACAGGCGACAAATCCAGCATTGATGTCACCTTCTGGAAGTAGCAGCGTTGCTTTAGAAATTGCCGCTTCTGGTCGGGAGCGTGATATTAATAACTTAATTGGTAGAATTAGCCGCGCCGATCAAAAGTTGACGGTGATTCACGGTCAGTCAGGGGTAGGTAAGAGTTCTACCGTAACTGCGGGTTTAGTTCCAGCACTGCAAAATCGAGCCATTGGCGATCAAATAGCTGTACCTGTGGTGCTGCAAGTTTATACCGATTGGGCACGGGAATTAGGCAAATCTTTAAGTGAGGCGATGTCTAGTGACGCATCCCTGGCAGTTTACGCTGATATTAAGCCGGAAGCAGCCATTGAAACAGAGGCTTTGCCTTATGACACACCGTTCGCGATCAGGAGAATTTTACAACAACTCCAAGAAAATGCCGATCGCCATTTGATCACAGTTTTGATTTTTGACCAATTTGAAGAATTTTTCTTTGGTTATAGCGATCGCCAGCAAAAGCAAGAATTTGATAAATTTATTAGTGACTGTCTGAATATACCCTTTGTCAAGGTTATCCTGACCTTGCGAGAAGATTATTTACATCGTTTATTAGACTTTAAACATCTTTCGGCACTGGAAGCGATTAATAATAATATTCTCGATAAGCATATTCGTT
This sequence comes from Nostoc sp. DedQUE02, assembly GCF_034531035.1. Lineage (NCBI taxonomy): Bacteria > Bacillati > Cyanobacteriota > Cyanophyceae > Nostocales > Nostocaceae > Nostoc > Nostoc sp. DedQUE02. The sequence continues at coordinate 66,168 of NZ_JAVRBY020000030.1, forward strand.
ACCAGTTAAATAATTTTTCGCCAGAATATGCTAAAGCAATTATCCAAAAATTGACGGAGCGATCGCAGTTTAATTTAGAACCTGCTTTAATTGATGCTTTAATCGAAGATTTATCAACAGAATTTGGAGAAGTTCGCCCCATTGAATTACAAGTTGTGGGAGCGCAAATTCAAGATGAGCGCATTACTACCCTAGAAGAATATCAGCCATATAGACCCAACAAACTCATCGAGCGATATCTTAAAGAACTGATTAAAGATTGCGGCCCAGAAAATGAACGAGCTGCGTTACTCGTATTATACTTATTAACAGATGAAAGTAACAACCGACCCTTTAAAACTCGTGCTGAGTTAGCAGCACAGCTAGCAGAATTAGAAGATGCTGACAAATTAGAGTTAATATTAGATATTTTAGTAAGTTCCGGTTTAGTAGTTCTATTTCCCGATGTACCAGAACGCTATCAACTGATTCACGATTATTTAGTAGACTTAATTCGCTACCTGCAACAACAAGAATCGAGCTTACAGGTACAACTAAATCAGTTACGTTACAAAGTAGAACAAAGCAAAACTGAAATTGAGCGACTTAAGAGCGAACTTAGCCAAAATAACCAGCGTTCCAAATTAGTAGATACTCATCCCCAACAGGGTTTAGATTTACTAACAGAATTGCGAGAGTTACGCAAGCGGGAAGAATTGAGCCAGTTAGAAATTGAGCAATTACGAGCTGAACTTAAAGAAAAAGAGTTAACAGCAAAACTCGTAGAAAGTCAAGAGAAACAAAGGTTCAGTGAAGCTCAATTAAATCGTTCTCTGAAAATCGCCTTAACTGCTTCCGTTCTCGCCATATTAGGATTAAGTGTTTCCATTGTGACAGCAGTAGATAGCGAAATTAAAACCCTCAGTGCATCAAGTGAAGCCCTCTTTGCCTCGCAAAAAGGTATTGATTCCTTAAAAGAAGCTTTAAAAGCGGGGAGAAAATTAGAACAAACAGTCTGGGTAGATTCTTATACAAAAGAGCAAGTGCAAACGGCGCTTTATCAAGCAGTTTCCGGCTTAAGAGAGTATAACCGCTTGGACGGGCATATTTCTGGGGTAAATAGTGCTACATTCAGCCCTGATCGCTCTTTAATTGCTTCAGCCAGTGCGGATACTACAATCAAACTCTGGCATCCCGATGGTAGCTTGGTCAAAACCTTGTCGGGACATCAGGATGTGGTTAATAGCGTCAGTTTCAGCCCAGACGGTCAAATCGTTGCTTCCGCCAGTCAAGACAAGACAGTAAAACTTTGGAGTCGAGAGGGTCAACTGCTTGCTACCTTATTAGGGCATCAAGCTGTGGTGAATAGTGTTAGTTTCAGCCCAGACGGTCAAATCGTTGCTTCGGCGAGTACTGACAAGACAGTGAAACTGTGGAGTCCGGATGGGAAACTGCTCAAAACTTTGCAGGGACATGATGGTGCAGTCTTGAGTGTTGCTTGGTCAACCGATGGTCAAACCCTAGCTTCCGGGAGTGCTGACAAGACGGTGAAATTGTGGAGTCGGGATGGTAAACTACTCAAAACTTTGCAGGCACATGAGGATGCAGTCAAAAGTGTAGCTTGGTCGCCCGATGGCAAAACAATTGCTTCTGCTAGTTTAGACCAGACAATCAAACTGTGGAATCTAGAAGGTAAACTACTACGAACCTTATCGGGGCATAGTTCTGGAGTTACCAGCGTCAGTTTTAGCCGCAATGGTAACACGATCGCTTCCGCAAGTACCGACGAGACAATCAAACTTTGGAGTTCTGAAGGTGTGTTGTTAGGAACTCTGAAGGGACATAATAATTGGGTGAATAGCGTCAGTTTCAGCCCAGACGGTCGCACCCTTGCTTCTGCTAGTCGGGACAAAACTATTAAACTTTGGCATTGGGATGATGTGTTATTGCGAAAGCCCAAAGCTGATAATAATGACTGGGTGACTAGTATCAGTTTTAGCCCAGACGATCGCACCTTAGCAGCAGCAAGCCGAGACAAAACCGTAAAACTTTTCAGTCGAGACGGTAAACTACTCCGCACATTCACGGGGCATCAGGGTCAAGTTTGGGGTGTAGCTTGGTCGCCTGATGGTCAAGCGATCGCCTCAGCTAGTAAAGATAAAACGGTAAAGCTTTGGAGCCGCGACGGTCAACTGCTCAACACTTTACAGAGTCATAATGATGCCGTCTTGGGTGTTGCTTGGTCGCCTAATAGTCAAATAATTGCCTCAGCTAGTAAAGATAAAACAGTAAAACTTTGGAGTCGGGACGGTAAACTACTTAACACCTTGCAGGGACATCAAGACGCAGTGAATTGGGTAAGCTTTAGTCCTGATGGCAAATTACTAGCTTCAGCTAGCGATGATAAAACCGTGAAAATTTGGGGTATAAATGGTCAATTACTATACACATTGACTGGTCATATTCGTCGAGTAAATGGGGTTGCTTGGACACCGGATAGTCAAAGCATTGCCTCAGTGAGTATTGATAGCACAGTGAAGATTTGGAGCCGGGACTGGAAGGTGCTAAATAATCTCACAGGCGATGGTGATAGTTTTATCAGTGTCAGTTTTAGCCCCGATGGCAAGAGTCTAGCAGCTAGTAGTGATGACAAAGTGAGGATTTGGAACCGCGAAGGGACGTTGCTGATTGCTTTGAAAGGCGATAAAGATGAGTTAACCAGCGTCAGTTTCAGCCATGACGGCAAGACTCTGGCTGCGGGTAGTAGCAATGGCACAGTAATTTTCCGAGATTTGGCAGATATTAAACTCGATAATTTACTGACTCAAGGTTGCCATTTGCTACATGATTATTTGCAGACTAACCAGAAAGTAATGAAGGGCGATCGCGCCTTGTGTTCTGGTAAGTAATGAAGAAGAATGATCAAAGACGTTATATATATTAATTATCTGTTCAAAAAATCTTAACTCATGCAAAAAATCGTATCCGATCCAAAAATAATGATGGGCAAACCTGTCATTTCAGGAACTCGTATTACAGTTGAATTAATTCTCGAAAAGCTTGCTGCGGGTGAAACACCTCAGCAAATACTAGAAGCGCATCCGCGACTTACCGATGAAGGAATTAAAGCAGCTTTGGCATTTGCGGCTCAAGCTTTGCGGTATGATGTGGTTTATCCAACGATTGAAAAAGCTTCTTGAAGTTTTTAGGGGACGAAAATTTGGATTGGCAAATCGTTGAACATCTGCGGCTTGATGGTCACGAAGTTTTGTATGTTGTGGAAATGGAACCAGGAATTCCTGACGATGAAGTTTTGAACTTGGCTAATAATGAAGGTGCAATTTTATTGACATCAGATAAAGATTTTGGTGAGTTAGTTTTCCGTTTGCGTAGAATTGCAGCAGGTGTGGTGTTAATTCGATTATTCGGTTTAGCTTCAAATGATAGAGCAGAAATTATTACCAATGCCATTAATCAACATGCAGATGAATTATTAGGAGCTTTTACTGTTATTTCATCTAAAAGTATTCGCATTCGTAAAATAACGTGAATTTTAGATGCGATTTGAGATGGAATCAACAGTGTGATCTTTTAAAGACTTTAAGGTAAGTTTCAAGGGCGATCGCGCTTTATGTTCTGGTAGGTGATAGCGTATTTGATCATCGAATTTACTTTTTACTTTTGCCTTGTTGTACTAATGTGTTTACTCATTCAATTTAATGGCTATTCAGGTGAAACGAGCCTAACGTTGGGAAAGTAAGTGCGATAGCGATTGACATCGCGGGTAATGAGAGGCAAATTAGCAGTGCTAGCATGGGCACCAATGTAGAAATCAGGCAATGGGGAGGTTCTTGCGCCACCACGACGACGGTAGTTAAGAAAACTTTGACCTGCTAGGAATGCTGCATCCCAAGGTAAAGGGAGACGTTGAAATATATCTTCTGGCAATGCAGTGATGAGTTCCTGTTCTCTGAGAAAGCCGATAGCAATCTCAGCGTAGATAATGGGATTGATCGCAAGTTGGTCTTGACGGGCATAGGTTGTCAGTTGAAGGGCTGACCAATCAAACCAGTTGGGATCGTTGGTAAGAATGTCGAGGATAACGTTGCTGTCTACCAAGACCGTCATAGATTGTCGTCGCTACGGGTGAGGGTCATGATTTGGTCAGTGGTGAGGTTTCCAGTAGCGCAACCCCGCATGGTGTCAATCCAGGTTGAAATTTTATCGGTAGGTTGTATTTTCTTGAGGTAGAGGCGATCGCCTTCGATTTCAAACGCTAATTCTACATCAGGAGAAATGTTTAGCACCTCTTGGATTTCAGGAGGGATGGTAATTTGACCGTCAGGTGTAATCCGCATAGTGTGTTTGTTGTTCAAGTGTTCTTATGTCCTCTTATTAAGCTAATCATCATTCATTTTTCCAGAATAATTAGCTCTTAGTAAGGGCTTCAGCCCTACTTTTATGCAACTTAAATGCCGATTAGCTTAATAGAGTTATCTGCAAAACGGAAATGCTCACTGTGAATCGGTTTGACGGATTCAGATTAAAGCTCTCTTTAATTTAGCAGGTGGGGCAATACTCACTAGCAAATATCGCTTACGAAAGCAATTAGCACCCAAATTCTTCTCTAAGCCTGCGCCTTAAATCTCCAGAGATAGGTAGCCAGTTAATTTCTTGGCAGATGTTGTTACGAGTTTCCCCATTTTGTAAGCGCTGTCTATAGATGGCTATTAACAACGCCTCTAGCCCAAACTTAGATAACATATCAGCTGCCAAGCCTATTATTCCCAGCAGAACTATACCACCTATCATCCCTCCTGGCCCCAACATTGCTAAAGCTGCTGTAATAGCAGCAGCTCCGGTAAGACCTGTAGTAGCCATCGTAATTATAAGTACAATTGCAGGCAAACCTATTCCAGCTGCTTTCCTTACGAATTCATCCATACTATATTCTCTAGTAAATACTGATATAACAGACTCATTGGGGTTTCAAGTTTAGTGTTCCCCGAAATTTGTACGGCTCAACATCAAATAACAATTGTTTTATAGCGCAGTGATTTGAGGTTGATTATGGGGAAATATTATAACAGTACAATTTCTAACAGTTATAACTGTAATTATTATTCATCAGTATGCTTGTATTCTTTATTCACGGTGTCAACACTCAGAATTCTAGATATGCTGACGCACTCATAAAAAAAATCCGTAAAAAACTAGCAACCCCTGCAAATTTTTACTCAAGTTTCTGGGGAAACTTATTCAACAATAAGAAACATCAAACTATTGGATGTATTGAAAAAGATTTTTATAGAGTTTGTGAACACCATAAAGAATATAAAGGTTTGTATGATGATATTTACAGATACAAAAAACGAAGAAATGAGATAATCAGCAATTTTTTAGGTGATTTTTTAATCTATCAAAATCCTGACCGAGGTAAAGCGATACGTAAAACTATCGTTGAACAACTGAGTCAGTTTTTAAATGACCACTCAAATCAACAAGAGATTCATTTGATTGCTCATTCTCTAGGTAGTTTTATTCTTTGGGATCTCATTTTTTCAGATACTTTAGGCAATGATGATCCAGCTTTTATTTTTCGTGAGAAACTAAATCTGTTAAATTTAGCTAGCATTACTACACTGGGTTCTCCTCTATTATTCCTTAAGCAAATGCTAGATATTGATTTTTCGGTTATCAATTATTATCTTAAAAATTGTAATAAAGAAGAAAATGCTGGATTGCAGAAATTAAGATGGGTAAATATAATTCATTCCTCTGACTTAATTGCCTATCCTCTCAAAGCTGCTATAGAAGATGAAATTAGCTCGGATTTATTATTCTGCGATCAGTATGTGTGGCAGTATGCAAACGGAATGGAGAAAACATTAAGAAATATGGGTCAATCAGATATGGCAATGGTTGTAGGAGCAAAAGATGCTCATTCTTCGTACTTCTACGATAATCTGGATGGTGATATCACATCAGACATTATTGCATCTAATTTGTTAGGAAAGACACAAAAACTTTTAGAAAGGTGTGTGCATCAAAGACCTATGGCATGATTGAAGCCATATACAAATCTGTACATCTTGGTAGCATTGAGTGAAGTACCCGTCAGCAAGGGAGCGAGGGCGATGTACGCAACCGTCACACAACCACTGACTTTTGAAGAGTTTCTTGCCTGGGACGATGGTTCAGGCAGAGAATTTGAGCTATTGGATGGAATTCCCGTGCCATTATCAGAACCAAATGCAAATCATGAGGATTTGATCGAGCGACTGTGTGCCTATTTAGAAAATCACTGCCAAGAAAATGACCTGCCTTATGTGTCGCGCCAGTCCAAGCAGGTTCGGCTCAAAACAGCACCACCAGAAAAGGAAAAAAGCCGGAAAGCAGATATTGTCATATTTGCAAGAGTTGAATGGCAGAGGATGAAAACTAGCTCTAGTTCTGCTGCTGCATATATTCCACCACCCGGAATCATTGAGGTCGTTAGCAACAACTGGAAGGACGACTATCTGACAAAACTTGCTGAATATGAGGACTTGGGCGTTTTCGAGTACATCATTGTAGACTATGCTGCTTTTGGTGGCATTCGCTTCATTGGTTCTCCCAAGCAGCCAACCATTACAATCTACCAACTTGAAGATGGAGAGTATTTACCCCCAAAGGTGTTTCGAGGACAGGATCGAATTGATTCTAGATTGTTTCCGAACATTCCCTTAACGGCTGAACAGATTTTTGCAATGAGTCGCTAATTAGCAACGAAGAAATTTATTCTAATCCTCTTCTTGCCACAATTGCTCAACGGTAATCAAATGTGGTGTAGCTAGCTGCATTATTTACACAGGTTGTAGATTGAGTGATGCCTGCGGCGGGCTACGCCTACGCACTTTTTCTATCCACGGTTAATACCTGAAAAATAGCTTTACTCTGTGTTGCGGCAAGAACCAAGAAAAGTTACTTTTCACCGCGCAACAAAGCAAAAGACTGATCGTTGTGAGTAATGGTAATTGGACTTTCTAAAGCTTTATCTAGAACTCGCCCAGGCTAATGATTTTACTCAGTGGCTGTAATTAACTTATCTGAGTAAATATTGCCAAAATTCTCTATAGATATAGGATATGGGTTTTCAAAAAATGACGATTCAATAAAACCCTCTAAAAAATTTCCCTAACCCTCTCCATTAACGAAGAGAATTAGGGTGTGAAGAATGGAGCTAAGCGGATTCGAACCGCTGACCCCCTCAATGCCATTGAGGTGCGCTACCAACTGCGCTATAACCCCTTAAAATCCAATATATATAATCGCTTAATTATTAGCATTTTGTCAAGCTTTTTCTGCAAACGAGATTTTAAATATCTCCCATAACATAAAGCACTCTCTATGATACTTGCAACAAGTAGGTCATACAGTGCCCCATCAAAAAGTAGACTACTAACATGGCAGCAGCAGCCAAAGCAACTAATGTACCAGCCAACATGAGAGAAAATTCTTTACTCTCGTAAGCTCTTTCCATTAAGTGCAGCGACCAGGCTACCAGGGCCACATCAAAAAGTAAAATAGGAAGCAACATATTTTTTAATATTTGTTAATACTTGTAAAATAATATTAACACCCTTTTAAGGAAGTGTGTCTAACCACAGATGGATGTCATTAAAGGGGAAATGGTGGATCAAGAAACGATTCTTACTGGCACGTTGCGATCGCGCAAATAATTTTTGATTTCTGCTACGCTTAATTGACCGTAATGTAAGAGCGATGCGAGTAATGCTGCTTCAGCTTTGCCTTGGGTTAGGGCTGTGTAGATATGTTCACAATTACCTGCACCACCAGAAGCAATAACTGGAATTTCTACAGCATCGGCAATTGTCCGTGTAATCTCAATGTCATACCCGGCTTGGGTTCCATCAGCATCCATACTTGTTACTAGCAGTTCACCGGCCCCCCGTTTTTCAACTTCTTGTGCCCACAGTAGAGCATCTAAGCCTGTATTTTCCCTGCCACCCCGCACATACACATCCCAACCTGGATTCTCCGGGTTAGTTCTGCGTCTGGCATCAATAGCAACAACTATGCACTGATTACCAAAGCGATCGCTTGCCCGATTAATCAAGTCTGGTTCCCGCACTGCCGCAGAATTAATACTAACCTTATCTGCGCCAGCTCGTAACAAAGCTTTAACATTTTCTAAGGATTGAATGCCACCACCCACAGTCAATGGAATAAAGACCTGTTCAGCAGTGCGGTAGACCACATCTAAAATTGTAGCTCGGTCTTCATGAGTAGCTGTAATATCCAGAAATACTAACTCATCCGCACCGGCTTCGTTGTAAACCTTGGCCAGCTCTACCGGATCGCCTGCATCTTGGAGATTAACAAAGTTAACTCCTTTTACAACCCGTCCCGCCTTCACATCTAAGCACGGTAAGATTCTTTTAGATAACATAATAACTTTTGTATTTCTGGGTAATTGACCGGAATTTAAATTTTAAATTGGCGCGGGTATTCTCAAACGAAAATTTTCACGGGCATGGGGCATGGGGAAAGGGAAAGGGGTAAGGGGAAAAGGGGAAAGATTAAATTTATTCCTTTTCCCTTTTCCCTTTAACCTTTAACCTTTAACCTTTTCCCCTGCTCCTCTGCCTCCCCTGCCTCCCCTGCCTCCCCTGCTCCCCACTCCTTAGTCCCTTACAAAGTAGATAGCTGAATTATGGCGATAATCTCATCGAAAAAACAGCCTCCAGAACCCAACGGAGAACCAAAGCAGCTTCGAGAGTCGGCGAAAGCAGCATCCACAGAAAATATTTTGCAGCCTGAAGCTGCTTTTGATGAGCAAGAACAGCAAGAAGAAGGTATTCGACCACACCGATTTGCTGATTACATTGGGCAAAAAGATTTAAAGGATGTGCTAGATATTGCCATCAAAGCAGCCAAGTCTCGTGGTGAGGTGCTGGATCATTTGCTGCTCTATGGGCCGCCGGGATTGGGTAAAACCACAATGGCAATGATTTTAGCATCGGAGATGGGAGTAAATTACAAAATTACCAGTGCGCCAGCCCTAGAACGTCCACGGGATATTGTTGGGCTACTGGTGAATATGAAACCAGGTGATATCTTATTTGTGGATGAAATTCATCGCCTCTCGCGGATGACGGAGGAAATTCTCTATCCGGCGATGGAAGATTATCGTTTAGATATTACTATTGGTAAGGGTTCCAGCGCTCGGATTAGAAGTTTACCGCTATCGAAGTTTACCTTAGTGGGTGCTACAACTCGTGTGGGTGCTTTAACTTCACCACTGCGCGATCGCTTCGGTTTAATTCAAAAACTGCGATTTTACGAAGTTGACGAACTGACTCAAATTGTACTGCGAACCGCTCAATTACTCAAAACCCCGATTACAGAAGATGGTGCAACAGAAATTGCCCGTCGGTCACGCGGAACTCCACGGATTGCTAATAGGCTACTAAAACGAGTGCGTGATTATGCGGAAGTAAAAATGTCTGGGGAGATTAATGAAAGCATCGCATCGGAAGCATTGCAACTATTCCAAGTAGATCCCTGCGGTTTGGATTGGACAGACCGCCAAATGCTGAGTGTAATCATTGAACAATTTAACGGCGGGCCAGTGGGGTTAGAAACAATGGCAGCAGCAACGGGTGAAGATACTCAAACAATTGAAGAGGTTTACGAACCTTACCTGATGCAGATTGGGTATTTAACTCGAACTCATCGCGGCAGGATGGCGACTAAGGCAGCATATAAGCATTTGGGATTTACGCCGCCTAATGAGCAGTTGTCATTATTGTAATTATGGGAAATTGGGCATTGGGGAGCCACTGCGTTGGGCGGCTCTGCCGACTTGTTCGCTCTTAGCGTTCCCGCAGGGTAGCAAGTGGCGTCATTGGGCAATGGGAATAGAGAATGAGTTACTCGTTAATGAGTCTTTGAACTTCATTAATGAGTCTTTGATACTCGTTAATGAGTCTTTGATACTCGTTAATGAGTCTTTGAACTTCATTAATGAGTCTTTGATACTCGTTAATGAGTCTTTGAACTTCATTAATGAGTCTTTGAACTTCATTAATGAGTCTTTGATACTCGTTAATGAGTCTTTGAACTCCGTTAATGAGTCTTTAATACTCGGCGACGAGTCTTTGAACTCCATTCCCCATTCCCTATTCCCTATTCCCCAGTCCCCACTCTCCATCTTCAAGATAAACAGGTAAACCTAGATGATTAAGTTGATTAGTATTTTTCTCAGTTTGTTAATTCTGTTTGGCTGGGGTACTCCAGTTATGGCACAATCTCAACCGCCTATTACTCAAGAACAGTTAAAACAAGGCGAAGAGTGGGCAAATCAAGCGTTTGCAGCGACGAATCAAGGTGATTTTGCGACGGCTGAAACTTATTGGACAAAGATTATTGAACAATTTCCGACGAATGCAGGTGCGTGGAGTAACCGGGGAAATTCGCGGGTGAGTCAGAATAAGTTACAAGAGGCGATCGCAGATTATAACAAAGCGATAGAACTAGCGCCAAATGTTACCGATCCATATTTAAATCGGGGCGCGGCGTTGGAAGGGATGGGAAAATGGGATTCGGCGATCGCAGATTATAATCATGTTCTAGAACTAGATCCTAACGATGCGATGGCGTATAACAATCGCGGCAATGCCAAAACAGGTTTAGGAAAATGGTCAGATGCGATCGCAGACTACAAAAAATCTAATGAGATAGCTCCGAATTTTGCCTTTGCCCGTGCTAACTATGCCCTCGCTCTTTATGAAACAGGTCAAAAAGAGCAAGCAATCCGTGAAATGCGAAATATCGCCCGTAAATACTCCAAATTTGCTGATGTGCGTGCCGCTCTCACAGCTGCATATTGGGTAAATGGAGAACAAGGTGAAGCCGAAAGTAACTGGGTAGCAGCTTATGGACTTGATAGCCGCTATAAAGATATCGACTGGGTAAAAAATATCCGCCGTTGGCCGCCCAGCCTAGTTACAGCTTTGGATAAGTTCTTGAAAATTCAGTAGAGGCATTGCTCATGACTCATTTTGGTATCATCTGTCCTGGTGCAGCAACAGGCCCACTCAATACTATGCTTCCCTTGGGGCAGGAACTTCAACGGCGTGGGCATCGCGTCACCTTCTTTGGCTCACTCGATACTCAATCTAAGGTATTGGCAGCAGGAATAGAATTCCAAGCAATTGGTGAAAAAGATTTTATTCCTGGCTCAACAGCAGAAACCTTTGCCAAATTAGGTCAACTGCGTGGATTGGCTGCGTTGCGATACACTATTGACCTGCTGAAGCTAGTTTCATCAGTGACACTCCAAGAGGCTCCAGCAGCAATTAAAACAGCAGGCGTAGAAGCTTTGCTAGTAAACCAAAGTTCTATAGAGGGAGGAACAATTGCCGAGTTTCTGAAAATCCCTTTCATTATTGTGTGCAGCGCTGTAGTACTGAATCAAGAACCTAGCATTCCTCCTTTTTTCACAACTTGGAACTATAGCCCAGCTGTGTGGGCACGCTTACGCAACCAAATAGGCTACACCTTACTTAATAGCGTCGTTAAACCACTTGAAGATTTGATTAATGAATATCGTCGAGAGTGGAAATTACCCCTGTATTCTAGTCTTAAAGATAGCTACTCTCCACTGGCTCAAATAAGTAATGCACCTGCTGAATTTGAATTTCCTAGAGAAGAATTAGCTCCTTGGTTCCATTTCACCGGAAGTTTCCACACTTCAGCTAATCGAATACCTGTTTCTTTCCCTTATGAAAAATTGACGGGTAAACCGTTAATTTACGCTTCGATGGGAACATTACAAAATCGTTTGATTTGGGTGTTTCAGACTATTGCTTCAGCTTGTGAAGATTTGGATGCTCAGTTAGTGATTTCTCTGGGAGGTTCTGCTAAACCAGAATCACTACCAGACTTGGCAGGAAATCCTTTAGTAGTTGAGTATGCACCTCAATTAGAAGTGCTGGAAAAAGCTACCCTCATGATTACTCATGCGGGAATGAATACAACTATGGAATGTTTGAAAAAAGGAGTGCCAATGGTGGCGATTCCAGTTGCTAATGACCAGCCAGGAGTAGCATCGCGTATCGCTTGGACAGGTGCGGGTGAGCTTATCACTCTCAAGAAACTGAATGTTCCCAGATTGAAAAATGCAATCAAACGGGTGTTGACAGAAGAATCTTATAAACAGAATGCCCTCAGATTACAAGCAGCTACTCTCGCGGCTGGGGGGGTAAGTCGAGCGGTTGATATTATTGAGCAGGCTGTTTCTACTAGCAAGCCTGTCTTAGCTTAAACACAACAATAATAAGAATCACAGTCTAGTTACAGCTTTGGATAAGTTCTTAAAAATCCAGTAACATCTGTGAAACATCATACCCTTGTAGATTGTTTGATACTGAAATTATGTCCATAAATTTTGCACCAAATAGCGGATAATACTTGTATTTGGCTTGCATTTTTTAAAGGTTTCGCTATGACTCATTTTGGGATTCTTTGTCCTGCTGCGATCGGTCATCTCAACCCGATGTGTGCTTTGGGTAGAGAATTGCAACGGCGTGGTCATCGCGTCACCTTATTTCATATACCCGATGTTCAAACTAAGGTACAGAAAGCTGGCTTAGAATTTTACACGATTGGAGAGGCTGAATTCCCGCTTGGAAGTCTGGAACCAATGTATAAACACTTGGGTGAGATGAGCGGATTACCAGCGTTGCGTTTTACAATCAGTTGGCTGGAAAAAGAAACAGTCATGCTTTTCCGTGAAGTACCAGAAGCACTCTCTAAGGTAGGTATAGAAGCCCTATTAGTTGACCAGGTAACGAGTGCCGGTGGAACTATTGCCGACTTTGTAAATATACCCTTCGTCACTGTATGTAATGCTCTGCTAACTAATAAAGAAGAGGCAGTTCCTCCCTACTTTACATCTTGGCCCAACAACCAAGCTTGGTGGTCTCGCAAGCGAAACCAAGCGGGTAACTTTTTGCTTAACCGTTTATCACTAAAAATCTGGGATTTGGTAGTCAATCAACGTCGTCGATGGAATTTACCACCTTATGTCAAGCGTGAAGATGCTGCGGGGAAACTAGCTCATATCTGTCAGCTACCTGCTGAGTTTGACTTTCCACGAGAACGGTTAGCAAAGTTTTTTCATTACACTGGGCCTTTGCAAGATCCATCAGGGCTAGAACCCATCTCTTCGTCTACATCTTTCCCCTTTGAAAAATTAAACGATCAACCATTGATTTTCGCTGCGTTGGGAACCTTACAAAATCGCAAAGAAGAAATTTTTGAGACTATTGCTGAAGCTTGTATAGGTTTAGATATGCAACTAGTAATTTCTTTGGGTCAGCCTGAAAGAAAGGAATCAGTTCCTAATCTACCTGGTTCGCCTTTGGTAGTAGCTTATGCACCCCAACAGCAATTAATCTCAAGATCGATTCTAACTATTACCCATGCTGGAATGAATGCAGTACTAGGTGCTTTAAGTAGCGGAGTCCCCTTGGTAGCTATTCCTATTACTAATGAACAGCCAGGAATCGCTGCTCGTATAGCTTACACCGGAGCAGGAGAATTTGTGCCACTATCTGGTTTGAGTGTACACAGGTTGCGAGACACTATTAAGCGGGTAATCACAGAAGATTCTTACAAAAAGAATGCCTTGAGATTACAAGAGGCGATTCAGCGAGCTGGTGGAGTGAGCCGAGCGGCTGATATTATTGAACAGGTCGTGTCTAGCGGTAAACCTGTTTTATCTAATCGACCCTAAGAGGCTATATGCGATCGCTCCCACTTATATTATTTCAAACTTTCTAAACAAAACTACTTTCCCGAACTGCCTGATTTTGCTGGTGTCTCCCCTTCACCACCATCTGCACACCACCTGCTGGGCTAAATAGCAAACCCTTACGTACTGGCTGCACTGGTTTGCTATCAGCCAGTTCCATCTCCCAACGAGACAGCACTGTTGCCAAAACCAACTTCATCTCAAACAAGGCAAATGCCATACCAATACAGCGACGGTTCCCGCCACCAAAGGGTAAATACTCATAAGGAGAAAATTGCCGTTCCAGAAAACGCTCTGGCTTAAATTGCTTCGACTCAGGATATAAATCTTCTCGATGATGGGTCAAATAAATAGAGGGAATTAGTATAGTCCCAGGCTCAAAGTTGTATCCCCCAATTTGTAGCGGTGATTTAACTAATCGATTTAGTGCCGACGTTGCCACTGGGTAAAGGCGTAGCGTTTCAGAACAGACAGCATTCAAATAAGGCAATCGGAAAATAGCGTTTGCATCTGGTTTTTCACCCAAATTATCTAATTCTTGCAACAGTTTTTCCCGCACCTGCGGCTGATGATGAATCCAGTACAGCGCCCATGATAAGGAAGTTGCAGTAGTTTCATGACCTGCCACTAATAGGGTCATGAGTTCATCACGTAATTCCAAGTCTGTCATCGGCTCTCCCGCTTCATCACGAGCAGCCATCATCAAAGATAAAATATCAGTCCCAGATAGATCGGGTTGTGCTTTGCGTTCTTGAATCTGGGTGTAGATGAGTTGATCGATTTGCTGCCGTAAACGCAAGTATTTCCCCCAGGGACTCCACGCTCCTAAATCCTGCCGCAGTGATGGGAAAATAAGCAGAACTGTTCTTAGTAGAGGGATTTTGGGATTCAGGATTTCAATTAGGAGTTTGCTGAGTTTCTTGTAACGCGGCCCATCTTCAAGACCAAATACAGCCTTCAAAATCACTTGGAAAGAGATTTCTTGCATAGACGGCAGAACTGTAAAGGTTTCTCCAACCTGCCACTGGCTACTCACTTGCTCTGTTATTTCACGGATTAACTGACCATAAGCCAGCATTCGTTCGCCGTGCAAAGGGGGTGTCAACAGCTTTCGTTGTCGCTGATGAGGCTTTCCATCTAGCGACAGTAATGATTGCTGTCCTAATAAAGGCGCTTTAATCCCTGCTGATGCACCAGAGTCTAACTGTTTTGGATCTGTAGTAAAAATCTGCTGAATTGCCTGGGGATTGCTAATGAAGACTTGAGGAGCAAAATTTGATCCAAGTTGGAGGGTGAAGATATCACCATAACGTTTATTACACGCTTCTATGTATTCTAAGGGATTAGTAAGCCATTGATACATCTGTACCCAAGGGTGAGTTTGAGGGCCGTTAGGCAGTTTAAGTGCAGACATTTTTATTAATCTCCCAATGATTAAAGCAAAATTATTATCAGCTAGTCATTCATGCACCCATAGCTTGATTGATCTTAGACCACAGATCGGGCAGATGAACTTACCAATTCTTGAATCTGCTTTGGGCTCAATTCCTGCACATTACGCAAAACTACTGCTGCTCCTGCTGCTATTAGTGTCTCACTATAAGCATCACTACGCGCTGCTGTTTCCTGGACATGGGGCGGTAAAACTCCTACACCAATCCAAGTGTAAGCAGAATCTAGACTCCGCGCTTTCTCGACGGTATACATATCTGCTACCGTATCTCCCACATACACGATCGCTAATCTTTCCTCAATTCCATTTTCTAACTCACGAACTGTGGCGAAAAGTCCAGTAGGGTCAGGTTTCCCTGGTGCATCTTCCATCGCAATCAACACCGGAGATTCCAAACCCAGGCGTTTTTCTAAGACATAGTTAGCGGAAGCACGAGTCGCACCGCTAAAAAATCCCCAAGCAATCCCGGCTTGGGTAAGTTGTTCTAAATAGCTAGGTTGTAATAATAAGGGTTCATTACAGATATATCCAGTAAAATTATTTGGATCTGAGCCTCGGTAACGCGATTGGAAAAAAGTAACAATCGCACTGTAATCTAGTTGCAGTTGTTCGCGCGTCTGTCCTTGGGTTTCAAAGTAGCGGTAAATTAATTCCTGCGATGCTTCCCAATCGTTATTCCATACGCCTTCAGACTTCAGTTGGTCAATATCGAGTGGGGTTGGGCGATATGCTTGGGTGGTAAAATATTCTACGGTATCTGCGATCGCTCGGCGATAGGAACCGCTAACATCGCGTACAACGCCATCAATATCGAAAATAGCGATCGCTTTTACAGAAGTTGGTTCACTCATGGGGTAAGGAAGCAAAAGAGTTTTACATCATCATAATCCGCTCATGACTCAGGTAAAAAATCGGGGTCAAGGGCTTGCTCTGGCGTGAAGAGAGATTTTTCTGGGAAGATAGCGATCGCTAATCCAGTTTTAATCACAGCCAGTCGTCTAGCGGTTTGATAGCTTTCATCGAAAACTTGCTCAAAGTAAGGTTTCAAACTCGGACTTTCCTGAAGTGCCTTTTGGACTCGCCTGCGGTGTTCCAAAATTGTGTACTGCCAACTTTTTGACCGTCTTTCAGTTTGAATTTGATATTTGAGCAGATGCATCAGCAACACTTCCAGATTGCTCTCCAATGCCCGCTTTTCACTTCTGCCCATCGTTTCAATTTCTTCAATTAAATTCTCTAAATCTAGTTCTGTGAGCCGACCTTGTTTGAGCAGTTCTGCCGTGGTTTGAATCCACAGGTAAAAGTCTTGCTCATATAAATCTGAACCAGATGTTGTTTGAGATTGGGGCAGTTGAGCAGTCACGTCGCTTCGCTCCGAATTCAAAGGTCAAAATTAACAGTCAAATATTTTAGATCGGGTTAAAATTATGGCTCAGGTAAAAAATCGGGATTGAGGGCTTGCTCTGGCGTGAAGGGGGATTTTTCTGGAAAGATAGCCAAATGCAACTCAGTTTCATCGGCAGCCAAGAGTCTAGCATCGTCATAACACAGCCCGAAAACCTCATCAAAATAGGGTTTAAGGCTAGAACTTTCTTCTAGAGCTTGTCTGAGGCGTTTTCGATGCTCACGAATTGTTGCTCGCCAACTACCAGAACGCTTCTCGGCTTGATATTTATACTTCAATAAATGTATCAGCAGCACTTCCAAATTGCTTCTGAGTGCTTTCTTTTCACTCCTGCCCATCGTTTCAATTTCATCAATCAAATTCTCTAAATCCAGTTCTGTCAGCCGACCTTGCTTGAGCAGTTCTGCTGTGGTTTGAATCCACAGGTAAAAATCTTGCTCATACAAATCTGAACCAGATGTTATTTGAGATTGGGGCAGTTGGGCAGTCATAAGCATTTTTGAGTTAGCGCCGACTAAACCTTATGGTAGACCATTCTCAATCAGTGTTTGGTCATTTGATAGGGTATTGCGTTAAAATAAGCGATCGCTATCCTAGTTCAGTAATGCCCGGAAATTCCCGGAGGTGTGATTGACAAAGTTTATTTTGAAAATTCTGTGGTTAGACGAGAACGTTGCTCTAGCAGTCGATCAAATTGTCGGCAAAGGCACAAGTCCCTTGACTAAATACTTTTTTTGGCCCAGAAATGATGCCTGGGAAGAGTTAAAAAAGGAATTAGAGTCCAAACATTGGATTACTGACGTGGATCGTGTCGAGTTGCTTAATAAAGCGACAGAAGTGATTAACTACTGGCAAGAGGAAGGTAGAAACCGTCCAATGGCAGAAGCTCAATTGAAATTTCCAGAAGTTGCCTTCACAGGTAGCGCTTGATATTACAAAATTAGCTATTGTCCTGTTCTACAAGCTGCCACAGTTTGATAGTTTTGTCCTGGCTGCCACTTGCAATTAATTGTGTAACTTTGCTCACAGCAACAGCAGATACTGAGTCTAAATGACCAGAGAGAGTAACAATCTCTTCTGCTTTGCTTACCCTCCAAAGTTTAACTGTTTTAACGTGAGTTCGACGAACCTCTTCCTCCCAGCCTCCCTCTCCAAAATGGAAAGGGAGGAGCAACGAAACATTCCGCTTTTGCTCCCCTCTCCGTGTCGGAGAGGGGTTGGGGGAGAGGTCAAATAATACTTGTCGAACTCACGCTGTTTTGTCGCAACTTGCACTTAGAAGCGTTTTGCCATCGGCAGTAAAAGCCATAGCCACCACAGACCAAGAATGGCCTACAAGTGTGCAAATTAGCTGACTAGTGTTTACCTCCCACAACTTAAAAGTGTTATTATCACTACGCATTGCCAAAATTTTCCCATTGGGACTAAATGCGACTATCAAAACCGTCCATGCATGACCCGAAAGGGTGCTTAACAAGCTATAGCATGGGCGGTTTTGAACTTCTCTAAGAACTAAATATTATTGCTCTAAAAAGTTTGTAACTTTGAAATTTGATGTTCCTTCCCAACAGTGGTTCAAAAATGCACTTACCTGAGCATCTGCTGAATCAAGCGATTCCTTAGAAGCGTTAAATTGCACTGCTGTCACAATATACTCAAAGATAATTACAAACTGTTTTTGGGGTGAGATTCTTTCGACTACAATTGTTTCACCTATTTTAGGGATTTGAGGTACATTTACCAAAAATGTCTCAATTTTCGGTTTATCTAGTGGATTTTTGAAATTGAAGTATTTACAGTAAACAATAATTTTCACTTAGACAACCACCATTAACATTATAGATAATCAAGATTATCCTTAAATTGAAAAATTGTTACCATTATAAGAGTTTCAGGACTTACGCAACTGGCACAGCGTGATCGCTATTTTATAGTATTTATGTACTATATAAAGTGGCTGACCCAT
>NZ_JAVRBY020000031.1:0-84728 GCF_034531035.1 Nostoc sp. DedQUE02
GGGCTTGTAAATCAGATAAAAAATAGGAGTTGCTCATGAGTACCACTAGCATAATTAGTGGTCTGCAAGGTGCAATTAATTGCGCGGGGAAGTGTGATTGTTGCGCTAAATTGCAGCGTCAAATCGACAATATTAATGCAAAACTATTAGCGATTAAGCCAGTCAATGAACTTTCCCTTAAAAATTCCATTAGGTCATCATTGCAGCCTGAACTTACAACTTTTGTCGCTGGTGCTGTATTGGTAGCAACAAATAAATTGCAACCGCAAGTAAGCAGTGCTGTAGAGCAATCAAGGCAAGCTTTGGAAAGATTATTCAGAGTAGAAAAAGTTGCTAATAATGGTTTGTCGCAAGCACTAAAAATCGCTCAAGAACAGGGGGCAGACAGGGCAGAAATTGCACGGATTTCGAGACTTGCATACACTGCTAACAATACCGCCAACCAATCTTCTATTGTTGCTGGCACTTCTGCAAAAGTAGCCAATAGCGCATTCAATGCATCTGAATTAGCAGCACAGAAAGAGGCTTTATTAGCCAAGCAAGCACAAGAGGCTTTTCGACGATTAAACCAAACAGACAGCGCTATAGCAAGAGCATTACAAGAGGCAGAACTATCCAAAGGTTTATCTATTCAAGCAAGGGGTGAAGCTGGGAGGGCAGTTTCAGAAGCCGCTACAGCGACAAAAGCAGCCGCTAATAGCGTAAGTGAAGTGTCTGGATTGCGTGGATTGGTGAACGGGCTGGGTTCTCGTGTGGATGCTTTTGGCAGAGCGATCGCCAATATTGAGGCGAAAGTGGGCAGTGCAATTACGAGTGCTGCTAAGGCTGTTGGCATTAGTGAGCAAGCACTAGGAGCTACAGGCAGGTTACTTGGACGAGTAGCTGAATTATTTCAAATCGTGGGTACATTTGCCACCCTGGCAGAGAACTATTTCACCCTTGAAACACTGGGAGGACGGATTGATGCGATAGAGCGAGAAGCACAATTCATTGGTAATAGCGTGTCAGCTATCCTGGGCAAACTATTAGGGCTTCAGAATCGCATCGGGCGCAATGAAGTAACAATTGCTGACACAAAAAATATTGCGATTGATGCACGATTAGCGGGTGAAAGTGCAAGATTGCAAGCTGGTGCAGCACAGGTGACATCCGCGAGGGCGCAAGGAATTGCTGAATCTGCCCTCGGTAATGCAAGACAAGCTCAATTGACCGCTGACGGTGCGGTAAGAAATGCCGCGATCGCAAATGATAACGCTACAACTGCTTACAAAAAGGCGAATGAGGCTCAAGGGATAGGAGAGCAAGCCAAGCGTGTTGCTGGAGATGCTTTGGGCAAGGCAGGTGTAGCCCTTACCACTGCACTGACTGCGATCGCACTTTATCAGGGTGTAAGGTCGCTGCGCGGACTGCAAGGTATACCTGGCATTCCTGGAAAGCAAGGCGAAAGAGGATTGCAGGGGCTGCCTGGCAGAGACGGCGTAACAACTGTGGTAACTTTACCCGGAACACCTGGTAAAGACGGCGCACCCGGCAGAGATGGGAAACCAGGTATACCCGGAAGGAACGGTAAAGACGTGAATCCAGCAGAAGCAGCCAGTTTAAGGGCGCTGATTATTTCACAACACACTCAAACTCGTGCAAATAGTACAGCACAACACGCAACAACAAGATTTTCTATACTCACGCCAATTATGGCCGCGCTAGCACCGATATTCGCTGTCTGCCAGCAGATTTTAAATGTTGTCAGTGCAGCTGCAAATACAGCCCAGTTGGCATTATTAAACATCATTAATAGCAAGCTTGGGGCACAAGTCACGGGAGGTATTAGCGGGTTAGTAACAAGTGTTGCTCAAAATACTTATGTAGAGAAAGCATTGGCGGTTCTGACATTCGCCACCACATTACACAATGCTTTGATGTTGACCAATAATTTAGGTCAGACGCTTGGCAGCATTATTAATACAATCTTGGGTTTGATATTACCAAAAGGTCTTGATGGTACACCAATTGATATTGGTGCTGTTTTAGGAAAAACGACGACAACGCTGATTCAAGATGCTATTGGAACCGATAATTACACCAAGCTAACCCAAGAATGGGCGATGGCTAACAGAATTTATCAAGCCTCAGCCAACGTTTTCAATGCAATAACCAACGCTACAAGTACTCTAATCAATGGATTGGAAGTTATCGGCAGCCACACAGCAAAAATAGGTAACGCTCTCAAATACTGGGGCGTATTGGGTCAGAAAGCTTATGAATGGTTTCATCCGAGTCCAAACTTTCACAATAGGTATTTCACTTTTTTAAATAATGCTGAAGCTGGGGCTAATACTATCCAAGCTGTAGTACAAGTTCCGGTAAGTATAGTTGATGCCAAAAATCAAATTGATAGCGCTAACGCTGAATTTAAATCAGCGATAAAAGGGGACAAAAACCCCGACGGTACGCCAAAAGAAAGTGGCATTCCAACTGAAGAAAACAAGGATAAGAAGGACGAGATTGAGCAAGCAAAAGCCAACTCTCAGCCATTTAGTTTTGACTTCTCCGATCTGTTTGATGGAGAGGATTAATAATGGTAGATATTCCAGATGATTTTAACCCGTTTGAACATCTACAACAGACTTATAGAACTGAATTTAATCGGCGAGTAGATAGATTCTTTAGGGATGTTGAAGGTAATGGTGATTTGTCATCGCCGCGCGCCTCGCTAAAATTAGCGTGCAGGATTGCCGATGGCGATAACGACGCAATCATGAATATGCGTCACAATTTATTTTTTAATGTAATCGGCTACAGCAGAAAAAATTTAGCTGTAGTTTATGGCTCAAAATTTGATACCGCTCCTCCGGTCGCTGGGCATCCCCAGCTATTTTTTGTGTTCTCGCAGGATGCCTCCGCAGTTCCAACAGACGAACCTCCGATAATTCATGAAAAGTCTATTCGCTTGATGAAATTTTCTTGTGCTTCTGGAGACGATGATGGAAGCATTAAACCAGCAATTACTAAAGCAGACATGAAAGAAATTGCTAATGAAATCAAAGCCCTTTTCTTATCTAGTGGAAGAGGGATAACCTACACTTGTGGCAATAAAAGTGTGAGCTACACTGACCCTGAAAA
This sequence comes from Nostoc sp. DedQUE02, assembly GCF_034531035.1. Taxonomy (NCBI): domain Bacteria; kingdom Bacillati; phylum Cyanobacteriota; class Cyanophyceae; order Nostocales; family Nostocaceae; genus Nostoc; species Nostoc sp. DedQUE02. The sequence goes on from NZ_JAVRBY020000031.1 coordinate 3,121, forward strand.
TGGCTTTGCTAGAGGCAACTACATTTTAGTTAACAGTAAAACTGACGCAGCAGAAATTTATCAAAAAATTTGTAACGCAATTGATGTTCCTTTTTATTCCGACAGACTTTTGCTCAATGATCCAGACAAACCCAGCACAACATCGGCAACAGCAGGCAAGACAACGATCTTAGGCAAGCAGGTGCAAAAAAAGCGGTATCGTCCCGTAGCTATCCTCAGATTTAGGATGGCTTACATATCTTTAGGAAGTATTCTATCTCCAACCTTTTTACTTGATACGACATTGCGGAACCAGTCACTCGTTACCTATCCTTGAGCCGTAACAGAAATCAGAAAATAACTGTGGTGAAAAATAAAGCCAGAAACCTATTAGGTTTCGTCACAGAATTCTAAGGATTTTAAAGGGCTAGAGTAGGTGACATCTGTAGCAACTATCACCAGTAATTATGGGATTTAGAGATTTACAACGATTTGAGTCGCAGAAGTCGCGTTATGACAAATACAAAGCCTGGGTTGCGATGACTCCAGACCAGCGACAAGCTGCTTTTGCTGCAATCACTGACGAAAGTAAGCGGGCGAGGGCAGAAAGAGAAGATGGCTATATTTCTCCGTTTGGCACGGCTGGGACTACGAAGGTTTACCTTCCGGCCCAATTGCTCAAGAGCGGCCAAACAGGTCAGGGATCTGGGGTGGCTAATGTACTTCTTTCGCTACTTGCCAGCCGTACTACCACACCCACCGAATTTGCTGAATTAACCAACCCGATTAAGATTGACACGAAAAAATTCAAGTTTGCCAAGTTGACGCTGACTTCTGTTGTGCCTGGCATTGTGAAGAAAAATAGCCGAATTACTGGTGCTGCCTATAAAAAGCCCGATGTAGATTCTGTTACCTCTCCTTTTGGTCAAGGTACTGGCGGCGAAGCTTACGATGCGGCTGTTCTAGCTATAGAAGAAACATCAGCCTACGTGACCTTTATCGAAGGAAACGGTGGTAAAAATCGGGCTAGATTCACCCCTGAAGGCTGATGAGCAAGATAGCAGAACGAACTGGAATTATTTGGACTCCAGATGACCCATTAGACCTGCTATCTGTCGATGTTGATGGCAGCTGTTCCAAGTCTGAATTTCAAGGAATGCTTGCCATCAATCAAGCGGGTAGAGATTGGCTGACTGGGAAAATCGATATAGTTGAATACCTCGATAAGCTAGAGCATTACGGTATTCCTAATCCGTTTGAAATTTTAGATGAATTTGCCGAACACGTTGATTTCGTAATTTCTCACGCTTGACATGAGACACAATGACTCGCGCTTTAGAACTAAGTAATTCTGATAATTGGGAGCTTATTCATAATGAGAATACTTCAGCAGTATTAGTGCCAAAGATTGGAGGCGGTTTTATAGCCGCTCCCATTCCAGAAATTTCTATTGCTGTATTACTAAATGTTTTTGTTGTTGCGGTTCGAGTTGCTACTGATATTCCAGAAGGTAGAGTATGGAAATTTGCTGGACATCTTAAGCAAAATGTTAGTACTGGAATCGCTTTTGAAAATTCTCAAGATGCTAGTTTCAGTAGACGACAACCTCTGTTTTTAGACAAAATAAATCTTGTAGTTTTTCCGAGAATATCTAGTAGCTATAGTATTTCTATTCAAGTTCCTGATTGGTTCTTAAATGCTAGTGTTGCTCTCTGGCGCTATACAGGACCAGATTATGATTCTGACTTAGCAAGAATCGAACAGAAAATTGACGATATTTCTAACTATGGCGCTGGATAAATGACTTGGCTTAATTTAGGTACTTTTAATTTAAGTAAGAGTTGGTTAATAGTACCTTCTGTTGGAGAAGTTTTTCGAGTCAAACATCTTCTTTCTAAACAGTATGACGGCAAATATTTAAAAGCTGTTATCGCTAAAGTTTTTGATGGAGATAACGAAATAAATATTTATAGTCCTCAAAGACTTAGCTATAGAGTTTCGGAAACAGAAGTTTTCTATTTTCCTAAAGATGTAGTTGGAGAGGGTTTAGGGTTTCTACGGCTTGACGATGCTGATGTAAGTTGGTCAATTAATGTTCAAGTTTATCAAGAAAATATGTTTTATTCTGCCACAAACAAACAACAGGCTACGAATGCTCAACCAACTAACGATGTTAGTGTGACTACATCTAAAACTATGGTTGTTGGCGAAAAGGCTGATGGAAGTAGGCATTCATGCTTGTTTACAAATGTAGGACCCTCAACAGTTTATTTTAAATATGTGCCTATTGGAACTGACCAAACTGCTAATACTGTGACTGTTTCTGCTAGTAATTATGATTTTTCACTTGCTCCCAGCGAGAAATTTCTTGATGATAATTCTAGCCAAAATGCAGTTGTAGGTATTTGCACAGGAGTCGTGACAACGACTGCCAAAGTTAAAGTTACTGAATACATTTATTCTTAAATGAATACTACGCAATCAACAATAGCTGTTAGTAATGCTGCTTCATCAATTACAGTTAGCTTAGAATCAGTTGGCGTATTCACTGGGATTTGTGTAAGTATTTCGGTGTTAGGCACTCTCGCCGTAAAGCTGATTAACAACCTTAATAACATTTCAAGCTCAATTGCTCAAATCAAACAAGATTTGAAAGAACATGCTGACAATAAAGAAAAAATTCGGGATTTAGACAAGAAACTCGATCTACATATCCAGGATTACATAAATCGAAAAGATACTGTAACCCTGTTAATAGCGCAAGTTTCACAAACGGTTGATCATCGTACAAACCGCTTGTACACGTCTATGAAAGATATTGAGAATTATTTACAGCTTCAGGGGAATTTTAAGATCCGCGAATTCCAAGATTTACGCAAAATGGAAGAGGAAAATCCTTTTAACAAGCTTTAGCGCTGCAAAAATTATTAGTTTTTAGCCCAGTACTTTACAGTTAGAAGGCTGAAAACCGCAAGCCAAAAACTAAAACCTAAACACAATATCCCTATTAACTTCATTCGTCCCCAAGGATAACCATACAAATCATCGTAATAGGCTATAACCGTTGAGGGTAGAGATAGCAAGTATCCCAAAGCTTCTTCTAACTCTTCTATTAACTTTTCAAGGTTGAGCATGATGAATAGATTTACGCTGGAGAATTATTTTCAGTTGCACGATGGAAAAGCAATTGATTTTGGGCTTAGAGTCCAAAAAGACCAAAACAATCAGTATAGCTTTTGCATTCATCCCCAAGGTATTGACGGTGAAACCTGGGATTTTAAGGTTATTGGTAATTTTCTAGAATGCACTACCTCGAAATCTGAAAAATTGAATAATCTGCTTCAGGACGGTGAGACACTTCAAAACCTTGATAAGCACGTATTATTTTTGCTAATTAAAAAACTAGCCGAAGACCATGAACAATTAAAAAACAGAGTCGAAGAACTAGAACAGTTTCAGCGCGAATACGAAACCGCGCAAGAGTACGAACGCGATCGCAGCTAGTCACGCTTGGGTTTATTCTTCTGATGGCTCGTAATTCTCGTTATCACTTAATTGTTTATGTAGTTCGGTTAGTTTCTTGTCAATCTCGGCTTTCTGTTTTTCAAGCAGTTCGATTTTTTCTTTGAGAGATGCTACATACACTTGGTGCTTCTCTAGCTTGCTTCCGGTTTTGTATATAGCCATTGGGGATTCGCAATAGACAATTCATCACAAAACCTTAACCAAGCCGTATTGGCACTACTCCAGCGATTTTGTTTGCAGCCATTGGTCGAGTTATCCGGCTTTTGAGTTGATTAGGTTTGAAAGAAAGTCGCATACAGCGTTAGAATAACTGAAAATATGAGGAAAATCAAAGTTTGTGGTGAATATATCCCACATCCCCAAATTACCCATACCACCATCTCTTTTGGGGTCAGAAGTTGGTTCCTTTACTGAGTATACAGTTACTCAACGAATGCCTGCGATCGCTCGCCGAGTTATCGCAGAAAATAATTTCTCATCTGAGATTAATACCAGCTTAGAAAATTTGGCTACAGAACTGCCGACAGGATGTTTGCCACCTCTTGTAAATGACACTGCTGTAGATTTTTCTGCCTGGAATACATATTTAGAATCCTACAAAGGTCAGCGTTGGGTAGATGTTCCCTGGTTTTTTGCCGAAACTTATTTTTATCGATTAATTCTGGAAATTACCAATTATTTTCGCCCTGGTATATGGCAAGGTGTCGATCCATTTGAGTTACAAAAATCTCAAGGTTTGGAAGCATCTCTGGATTCGATTATTTTGCTGTGCGAGCAAGTCAACAATTGGTTAGATAATTCACAATTAGGGGAAGAATCAAACCAAACAGCTTTAATTGCACTCTTATATTTTGCTTTATGGGGAAATCGAGTCGACTTAAGCTTATGGTCAGCATTCGAGAATGACCGGAGTCGTTTTGATATTCAAACCCAACTAGCTCACATCTTAGTCAATGATGCCTCCCAAGTCACGGAATTATTAGCCAACTCTCAAGGAGGAAGGATTGATTTTGTTGTAGACAATGCTGGTTTTGAACTTGTTTGTGACTTATCTTTAGTGGATTTTTTATTAAGTAGCGGACTAGCTAATCAAGTTTATCTACACTTAAAGCCACATCCAACTTTTGTATCTGATGCAATGATTAAGGATGTACATTACACAATAAGTTTTTTAGCCGCTACTGGAAATCAAGAAGCTACACCCTTTGCCCAAAGATTGCAAACAAATATTGCATCAGGACGTTTAGTACTATCTGAAGACTACTTTTGGACATCGCCGTTAGCATTTTGGGAAATACCCAACTCCCTCAAAAATGAATTAGCCAATGCGAGTTTGGTTATAGTCAAAGGCGATGCAAATTATCGCCGTTTATTAGGCGATCGCCACTGGGATTTTACCACTAACATTGCAGATATAGTCTGTTACTTGCCCGTGCCAATGGTAGCTTTACGCACCTTGAAGTCAGAAGTGGCTGTCGGTTTAAAACCAGAAGTGATTGAAGAAGTAGCAAAATCTGACTCTTCTTGGTTGATAAATGGACAGTGGGGTGTAATTCAAATGGTGGTTTAGGCAATTTTTCCAAATTGAGATAATTTGTAAGAGAAGTATACGTATCTTCACTACTTATAGCGTCGTCTACCCTACCCGTAGCAATACAACCAGCTTAGGATAGACTAGAAGCAATTTTTGAGGAAGATGGTAGAAAAAATCACAGCTGTCTTTAACGGCAAAGTGTTCTATCCGGCTGAACCGATCGCACTGCCAATCAATACCCGTGTGCGAATGAGTATTGAAATTTTACCGCCAAGTGAACATGAAACAATATCATTTCTGCAAACGGCGCGATCGCTCAATCTCGAAGGCCCGCCTGACTGGTCTAGCAATCTAGATAAATATTTGTACAGTAAGTAAACTTTTCATGGATTCTGAAGTCTTTCTGGATACATCATTTGCCATTGCCTTATCTGCACCGAGCGATCGCTTGCATGACCGAGCCTTGCATCTGGCTAAAATGTTACAAGCAGCAGAAACTCGTTTGGTGACAACACAAGCGGTGATGTTGGAAATTGGCAATGCCTTATCCCAACATCCTTATCGTCAAGCGGCAATTATATTATTAAATTCTCTAGTAGTAGACTCCAAAGTAGAAATAGTCCCCCTTTCGCAGGAACTCTACGAACGCGCTTTCCAGCTATATCGCGAACGAACCGAGAAAGAATGGGGATTTGTCGATTGCGTATCTTTTATTGTCATGCAATATAGCGGAATCACTGACGCACTGACTGCTGACGAGCATTTTCAACAAGCAGGCTTTCGAGCATTACTGCGAGAACATTTGCCGTAGGGATGGGGATTGGGAATTGAGGAAAAGCAGAGGGGCAGGGAGCAGGGAGCAGAGGGGAAAGAAGTAATTTTTTATTCTCTCTTTGCCCCCTGCGCCCTGCTCTCTTGCTTCTTCCCCAATCCCAATACAGTTCAGTTAAGCAAATTTATCTGTTAAGGCAGGCTGTTCTTGAGCAGGGGAGGCTTCGGGAGCAGGGGAAGCAGGGGGAGAGAAAAAAGCTTAACTGAACTGTATTGTCCCCAAACCCTAATCCTTATTATTTCGTTACAATCGGCGTGTGCGTTAGGCATTCAAGAGTTATCAGCCATGAAATTGATTTCCGATCCACCGATTCCTGTAAAAATTCAAAAGATGAAGGAACGGGTGCGGTGGATGCATCCAAGTTTTGTGCAACGGGGAATTGACCAAACCAGTCTAGTTATTGACGATCGCAGAAAAGATAATCCAGAATTTTCCTTTATGGTTATTGGCGATTCTGGCACTAAATCCCATTCTCGACACCACCCACAACGAAAAGTTGCCGAACTGATGCTGACTCACCGCGATGATTGCAGCTTTGTGTTGCACACAGGCGATGTAATCTATGTGGTGGGTTCCCAAGAATATTATTCAACAAACTTTATTGAGCCTTACCGGGAATTTCTTGTCGGTGGTAACAACCCGAAAAGCATTCCTTATGACGGTATGGTGTTTAATCTGCCGTTCTTGCCAGTACTTGGTAATCATGATTACTATGATGTACCGTTAATGTATCGTTTAGTTACTGGCACAACATCGTCACTACGTCAGCTCTTCGGCTACAAAAATATCGAGATTGGCTGGCATGGATCGTATCAAGGTAATGCCTATGCACGGGCATTTATGGACTACACTCAGGCGATGTCTCCACAAGAATTAGAACGTCATTTAGATCGCCACTACACTGCTAAGACCGACACAGGGCGCTGTTTACGTTATGAACCTGGACAGTTTACCCGCTTACCCAATCGTTATTACACCTTTCGTTACGGCGGCATTGACTTTTTCGCACTAGATTCTAACACCTTTAATACACCATCACCTTTGCCTGTAACGAAAGAAGGGGAAATTTACCGTCGGGAATTGCAAAAGCGTCGCCATGAGATTGATCGAGAAGAATTGCAAATTTTGAAAATATGCGATGCCTACGGCGGCAAGCTACGCCTCAACCCCGATAAACCTACCGAAGCGGAACAACTCGACGAGCTTAGTGCTAAATTAGACCAAATAAACGAAATCAAAATTGACATTGAAAAACAATTAGCATCTCATCAAATGCCTGCGATCGACTTTGAACAACTTGAATGGTTGCGAAGCAGACTAGTCGAATCTTGGAATAACTCCGAAGTGCGCGGACGTGTAATCTTTTTCCACCATCCCCCCTACGTCACAGAAGCTACCAAGTGGAATCAGGCACAAACCTTAGCAGTTCGCCACCGCTTGCGCTCGGTGTTTGAACAAGTGGCAGAAACTCTTGGTTCTTTAATTAAAGAACGTCCCATAGTCGATTTGATTTTAAATGGACACGCTCACTGTTTAGAGCATCTTTGCACAACTGATACCGGATTTGCCGACTCTCACATTAACTGTATTATCTCTGGTGGTAGCGGTCATCGTCCCCGTTATCGACGGCGAGGAGGGACTGAATTGATGGAGACTTTTACAGAAATTGCAGGTAAACCCACTCGCAAAGTTGCAGATTCAATGCTTTTTGTAGGTCGTCATGACTACAATTTCCAAAACCGACTACCTTACTCATGCGTGCGGATTGATGTTCTGGATGGTAGCCCGCCCAAGTTTATCATCAGACCCTTAATTACTGAACGGGTTGAAGAAAAATGGCATAATACTGAACTTGAACCTTTTGTAATTTAAACGCGATGTGATATTTACGGCGGTAAACTACGCACTTGACACCGCTTTTCAAAATTTCTGAGTTCTCAGTGCTGAGTAAAGAAGTGAGACTCTCCACTTCCTTTTACCAAATGCACATTTGCATCAGAGCAAAAGCTAGGTATATCCTAATCTTGAAGAGAGTTTTGATAATTTCAAAATTATGGCAGGACACAGTAAATGGGCAAATATTAAGCGCCAAAAAGCGGTAGTAGATGCAAAAAAGGGAAAAACTTTTACTCAGTTATCCAGGGCGATTATCGTTGCAGCTAGAAGTGGTGTACCAGATCCGGCGCTGAATTTTCAACTTCGCACGGCAATTGACAAGGCAAAGGCAGCGAGTATTCCCAATGATAATATTGAACGAGCGATCGCTAAAGGTGCAGGCACTTTTGGCGGCGATAATGCTACCTTTGAAGCAATTCGCTACGAAGGTTATGGCCCCGGTGGTGTAGCGATTTTAATCGAAGCCCTCACAGATAATCGCAATCGCACTGCTGCTGACTTGCGTGTAGCTTTTAGTAAAAATGGTGGCAATCTTGGTGAAACAGGTTGCGTTAGCTGGATGTTTGACCAAAAAGGCGTTTGTGTAGTGCAGGGTGTGGTTGACGAAGAACAGCTTTTAGAAGCATCTCTCGAAGGCGGTGCTCAGTCTTATGAAATGACTGAAGATGAGATGGCTGAAGTATTTACTGACATTGGAAATTTAGAAACCCTTAGCCAGACACTCAAGGATCAAGGCATTAAAGTAATTGATGCTGAATTGCGCTGGATTCCCAGTAATAGCGTAGAAGTTACCGATCCCGATCAAGCGCGATCGCTTTTCAAGTTAATTGATACTCTAGAAGGCTTGGATGACGTGCAAAATGTCACAGCTAACTTTGACATAGCAGAAGAATTGATGACTCTCAGCATTTCTTAATTAAATAGACGGATCATAGCCCAATTACATTTATTTACGTGATGTCTAAAATATTACATTAAGCTGGAAATGCCAGTAAATATGTTTTAGCGAAGTATTGCACGTAAGTTCACGTAAATACTATATTTGACAGATGTAAAAATAGACATGAAAGATTCATATCAATTACAAACTTATGACATACGCCTATTGGATAGTTAAGTTGTTGATTACCTGATGAGGATTTTCAAGTGAATAAGTTCGCTAAAGCTTTACTTTTGGTTCTAGTCTTTGCTGCCCCTGTAACCGTTTTTGCATCTCAAGCTCAAGCTAATACTATCCATCATACTAGAGTGAAATCTGGTAAAATTCATCACACTAAACATCATAAGCATCATGCTAAAAACCTAACTCATAAAACTCGCTAAATAGTTACTATTAGTCGTAAATATTTCTAGTAGCTCTGTAATCAAGTTTAGTGTTGGTTTCTCTGAAAAATTAATTGTATTATTTAACCCCGCTCGAATCCCTACCAATGAGCGGGTTTTTTTTAATTAACTTGCTCGTGAAGGCGCGATCGCATAAAAATCAAAGTGGCGTTGCTGATTCCATGTATGAAAACGATTTTGCATAATACCAAAATCCTTGTAGAGACGTAGCAGTGCTACGTCTCTACATCTAGATTCATACTTCAATTCAGCAACGCCATCAAAGTTAAGAGCGATCGCCGGATGCTACTTATCACCATACAATTTAGTTTTCAAAACATATATGCAAGCAGATTATTTAGAAGAATCGCTTCTTCGTGAATTTGAGGAGCGCTTGCTGCAACCCGATGTCCGAAAGTCAGCTAAAGATATCATCGACTTACTTGCTGACGAGTTCATTGAGTTCGGAAGCTCAGGGCGTATTTTTGATAAACAGCAAATTATCGAAAGCTTGCAGAATGAACCCATCGAACCCCTGACTCAAAGATTTATAACAGAATTCAAAACCCTTGTTTTAGCAACAGGGGTTGTTTTAGTAACTTATCGTATAGTCAGACGTATATCTGGCGAACAGCCTGTTCATTCGCTGCGAAGTTCTATCTGGAAATTGAATAATGATCGATGGAAAATCATCTTTCATCAGGGCACTCTGATTAAAGAATAGACTTCTTGGCATTGTGGGGAAAAGGGGAAGGGTTAAAGAGTAAAGGTATAGAATTTTCCCAAACCCAGTAACCCTTAACATGCACCCCAACATCAATACAGTTCAGATAAGACCAAAACACTTGTAGAGACAGCGATTTATCGCGTCTCAAAAACCCACGATGTTGTACAAGTAGCGCTTTTAACCGTATTAATTTATACATTCATAGAGGTGGACATCTGCGCTACACTAGGATAAAATGTTTTTTTCAGAGTCAAAGTTTTGCATAGAAAAGGCTCAAGCATTGCTGCCTGAGCCTTTTCTAGATTCAATTAAGTTACTTTCGTCTACTTAACTTAGCTTATAGCTTAGTAGCGGTTACGGTTATAGCCGCCACCACCGCCACGATTACCACCGAAGGAACCACCACCGCTTCTGTCTTCTCTCGGCTTGGCTTTATTCACTTTGAGGTCACGACCAAGCCACTCAGCACCATCAAGGGCTTCAATGGCTTTTGTTTCTTCATCTTCCGAATTCATTTCCACGAAAGCAAAGCCGCGTAAACGACCTGTTTCACGGTCAGTGGGTAATTGAACACGCTTTACAGTACCATATTCTGCAAATACAGCACTCAAAGCATCTTGTGTAACATCATAGGAGAGGTTACCAACGTAAATTGACATCAAATGTCTCCAAAATCATAAGTTTGTAGAGATTTAGATTTCGGAGAGAAGTCTGTAATACCAAAAGGGAAAAGCCTGTCAATACTAAAAACAAACACTGTCGCCGAATTAATTCTCATTTCACTTCCCATGATGACATAGCAACTAACTTTCTTGGTAAAAGTTTGAAGAACTGTTATAAAAAGTTATATATTGCAGTTGGTAGCTAGGTGCTGGCTAATCCCAAAATGGGTAAGGCTATAGTGAACCGCACCCACCCGATAAACTAATCCACTCTCTTTTCTAAATATTGACCAATCATCAACTGCTCACCAGCACGCGAGATAATAGTTTGTCTGGTGCGGTATTTGCTACCAATTAGCTTTAACTCTTCTTCAAACACAGAACCGTTATACTCAGTTCGCAAACACATTGTTTTAGGGTTAGAGAAATAATACTGAGCGGTGACTGGTTTGGATATGGCAAAACCGTGATCGCGGTACAAAATGTTTCCTAAAGCTCCAAATAATGTTGAACCTTGCGACTCTTTCCTATCCTTCAGCACATCCATACTTTCCCATGTAACTGCTGCACCACAGATCAAACTACCTGTATCAGGCAAATCGTGCATCTGAGCTAGGTTTTGCAATTCATCACAGCCCTGCTTGAGAAAATTGATCGTAACTATACTCTCCATCTCCTTAGTTTCTCCCTTGGGTAGAGTGTAGTAGCGCCGTTGCGATCGCCACTTACCCACTGATTCCTGGAAAAATTCGGAAATCTGGGCTTCGTCAGCAGTTTGTGCAATTTTTAGCAATGATGTCACTTGTAACTTTCCTGACTAATATTGATGGCTGTAATATATATCGCCCTTTTCTTGGCTGTATATGCGATGTCTACGACGGACTACGCCTACGCTCGATCAAAATATGACAGCTTTAAAAAAAGCAATTTATGTTTACTATTCTTAATATATTGGATTGAACGTAAAAATTACTAGGCATTTTGCTAACTACATTAAATCTGGCAATGTCAACCCAAGTATAATTATTGACATACTGCCAATTTAAGAATAAATGGCGCAAAATTTGCGTATCTTCAGTAAATGCAAGTTTTCTACTAAGGGCAGATTGCAAGAAATTTAAAAGTATTTATACTACTTTAAGAATTGCATAGTCAGCTAAAAAGCTGCCGAATCAATGTAATGAGTTAAAGTGGTGAGAATTTTTTTGAATAAAAAGTAATTTTTGATACAAAATTCTGCAAGAAGATAGCTAATTTACTCTCGCCGCTTTTCACTAGTCATAATGTCTCAAAATTACTTGGTAATGCACGGCTGTTTAACCCAAAAAGCTCCCCAAATACGAGAAAAAGAAATGATTTTGGACAGAAATAAGCCGCACAAGCAGGCGAAAACCTTACCTTTCGCAGCCGCTAACCAGGTAATTCATACCCAGTTAGATTCAGTTGTGAAGACTGATATGGCTGTTGCAGAAACCAAAAGTAGCTTTGACACAAAAGTGTCTTCCCCTTTTGCATCCATATTATTGATTCCCTGTTTGCTGGGCATAGGACTGCTGAGTGCGAATTGTGGAGCGCTACCCAAGGAACAAGCGGCTGATGCACAATCTCAGAGTCCTGGTAGCGGACAACGTGGTGGTGCAACGGCTGTAGATGCGGCGATCGCTCGAACTGATACGCTGCAAACACAACCAGAATACACAGGTAATACAACACCCTTCCGAATTGTGTCACTGCGATCGCAAGTAGAAGCACGGTTGTTGGCTTTGAACCTTGATGTGGGTGATACAGTAAAGCAGGGGCAAAACGTCGGGCGGTTAGATGATGCCATACTTTCGACCGAATTAAAACAAGCAGAAGCAGAGCTAGCTGCCCTCAAATCAGAAGTAGCGAGGGCAACCAATCAGGTAAGCAATGCCCGTGCAGACGTTGAACGGGCGCGGCTAGAAGTAGTACAAGCTCAAGCAGACTCAGAACGGCAGCAGAGGTTGTTCAAAGCTGGAGCGATCGCTGAACAAACTGCCCAGCAAGCACGTACCCAAGCAAAAACAGCCGCCCAGGCACTCCGGGCAGCCCAAGAACAAGTACGAACAGAACAGCAAGCCGTTGCAGCTGCCCAAGGTAGAGTACTTGCTCAACAGGCATTGGTTGCTCAAACCAAAGAACGCAGGTCTTATGCTCGGCTGGTATCTCCAATCACTGGCGTAGTTACAGAAAAGGTGACAGAACCAGGCAACCTGTTGCAAGCAGGTAACGAAGTCATGAAAATTGGAGACTTTAGCCGTGTCAAAGTCGTCGTCCAAGTTTCCGAATTAGAACTAGCACAAATTCAGGTCGGGCAATCTGTACAAGTGCGCTTAGATGCCTTCCCCAAAGAAGTATTAATTGGCAGAGTTACGCGCATTTCTCCTGCTGCCGATGCCACAGCTCGCTTGATACCTGTAGAAGTAGTGATTCCCAACACTCAAGGGAAAATTGGTAGTGGACTGCTAGCGCGAGTCAACTTTCAAAACCAGACTCAACAACGGGTAGTAGTGCCGCAAACAGCTATTCAAAAACAAGCAAAGGCAGCAGCGAAAGAGCAAGAAAACTCATCGGCAACACTATTTGTGGTAAAAGACACAGATGGTAAAACGAAAGTAGCGATGCGTGCTGTCACATTAGGACAAAAAGCTGATGGCAAAGTGGAAATTTTATCCGGCTTACAAGCAGGAGAGCGCTATGTTGTTCGTAGTGGTAAGCCCTTAAAAGAAGGTGACACCGTGAGTCTTTCAATTCTTTCAGAAAAGCAATAGTAGGGTGAGCAATAACCACCATCCCAAAGAAAAAAGTACTCAGTAGTCAGCACTTATCACTTAGTATCATGCAACAAGCAAACAATAATGGCAATGGCGGATTTAGCCTGAGTGCGATCGCTATCCGCCAACACATTGGCACACTCATGCTCACCGTGGCAGTAATTGTCATTGGGGTATTTTTTCTCACAACGATCCAAGTCGATCTCCTACCGGCAATTACCTATCCACGAATTGGGGTGCGGCTAGAAGCCCCTGGTATTTCACCAGAAGTAGCAGTAGATGAAATCACCAGACCCTTAGAAGAAGCTTTAAGAGCAACTGAGAATGTAGTGCAAGTTTTTTCCCGCACCCGTGAAGGACAAGTCAGCCTCGATTTATACTTCCAACCAGGGGGCGATATTGACCAAGCCCTAAACGATGCAACTGCTGCTTTTAACCGGAATCGAGGACAACTACCAGATACGATAGAGGAGCCACGCTTATTCAAAGTCGATCCTTCTCAATTGCCCGTTTATGAATTGGCGCTGACATCTACCTCGTTACAAGGGAAAGATTTACGCGTATTTGCTGATGAAGAGTTAACGCGTGAACTCAGTGTCGTGCCAGGAGTCGCTTCTGTTGACGTATCTGGCGGTGCAGAAGAAGAAGTACGAGTGCTTGTTGACTTAAACCGATTGCAAGCTTTGGGGGTCGGGTTAAATGATGTCTTAGACGAATTAACAGCCCGTAACCAAGATACTTCTGGCGGTCGGATTCTGGGGCAAAATTCTGAGCCATTGACTCGCACTGTCGGACGCTTCCAAAATGCCAAGGAAATTGAAAACCTTTCCTTGGAAGTTTCCTCCCCTGCCTCCCCTGCCTCCCCTGCTTCCCCTACTTCCCCTGCACCTTCCCGCCGCGTCTACTTGCGAGACTTTGCAAAGGTAATTGACGATACAGAAGAACAGCGAGTATTTGTTTATCTAAATCGTCAGCCTGCGGTGAAATTTTCAATCCAAAAGCAGCCTGAAGCCAACACAATCACAGTCGTAGATGCTGTTAAGCGGCGAATTGAACAGTTACGACAATCGGGTTTAATTCCAGCAGACATGACTTTGAGTCCCACCACAGATGAATCTGTTTTCATCCGCAATTCTTTAAATGATGTCATCTTTTCGGGGATTTCCGGGGCATTGTTAGCAGCCGCAGCAGTGTTGTTATTTTTGGGATCGTTCAGGCAAACATTTATTATCAGTTTGACGATTCCACTGTGTACTCTAGCAGCGATCGCTTTAATGAAAATCTTTGGCTTGACTTTGAATGTGTTTAGCTTGGCAGGTCTGACACTAGGAGTCGGTCAAGCAATTGATACATCGGTTGTGATTTTGGAGAACATTTCCGAAAAAACAGGGATGACTCCCAATCAAAAAGAGATGGAGGCAGGGGAGCAGGGGAGCAGGGGAGCAGAGGAGAACGGGAGAAATTCAAGATTCTTTATTAATAGTGCGATCGCAGCTTCCCAAGAAGTGGAATCTGCTTTAGTTGCTGCTACAGGAGCCAACTTAGTTTCTGTAGTACCATTTCTCTTAATTGGCGGCTTTATTGCACTGCTATTTAATGAGTTGATTCTGACAATTAGCTTCGCAGTTGCAGCATCCCTTGTCGTCGCCATCACAGTAGTGCCGATGCTGTCTTCTCGACTTTTGGGAATTCGCTGGTCTAGTCGGATTAGTGAATTTTGGCTGCTTAGACAGTTTAATCACCGATTTGAAGATGCGACGCGGGGATACGGTAACTTCTTAACCAAGGTTTTACGCTATCGATTGTTTGTAGTAACTGCTGCTTTGGTAATTTTAGGTGGCAGCAGCTTCTTCATGTTTGGTCAAATTCCCCAAGAAATTTTACCTCGCATCAGCACTGGTCAAGCTACCTTGAGAGCGCAGTTTCCTCCCGGTACACCTTTAGCAACTTCTGAAAAAGTTATGCAAATTGTGGATGACATTTTGCTCAAACAACCAGAAACAGAGTCTGCTTTTACAACTGTGGGTGGTAATTTATTTGGCAGCAGTACTACAGAAAATCCCCTACGTGCCAGCAGTACCATCAATCTAAAACCAGGCACAGATGTCGAAGCCTTCGTCAAAAAAGTAACTCAGGAATTTAACAAACTCAACTTAGCAGGAATTCTGCTACGCCTCAATCCTGGTCAGGTGCGGGGTTTAATCTTGAGTAATTCTCCAGTGCAAGGGTCAGACGTTGACGTGGTTCTGCAAGGTGAGAATGAAGAAAACTTAACGCAAGCAGGCGCACAAGTGCTGCAAGCATTGCAAGAAAGGGCAAAATTAGCGACATTCCGCCCAGATGCCGACCCCCGACAACCGGAAATCCAAATTCGTCCCGACTGGGAAAGGGTTTCGGCTTTAGGGTTGAGCGCCGAGCAAATTGGTGCAACAGTTCAAACAGCAATTGAAGGTTCAGTTCCCACGCAAATTCAACGCGGTAATCGTTTAGTTGATGTGCGGGTGCAGCTAAATAAGGAAGCGATCGCGCGTCCTTCCCAGCTAGAACAATTACCGCTATTTACAGAAAATAATCAACTAATCCGGCTTTTTGATGTGGCAAACATTCAAGAAGGTCAAGCACCTGGTGAGGTGCAACGGATTAATCAGCGTCAAGCTTTTATTGTCGCCGGAAATCTCAGTGAAGGAGCTAGTCTTGGTGAAGCGATCGCAGAAGTAAACGAGATACTCCAAGATGTAGACTTACCTGACGGTGTTTCAATTGTGCCTAGTTCTGCCCAAGAAACTAATCAACAACTTCAGGATGCTTTAAAAACTTTGGGGGCGTTGGCAACGTTCTTAATCTTTGTAGTTATGGCGGTACAATACAATTCGCTAATTGACCCATTGGTAATTATGTTCACCGTACCACTAGCATTAGCTGGGGGACTTTTTGGACTTTACATTACCCAAACTGCAATAGGCGCAACTGTAATTGTTGGTGTCGTGCTGCTGGTGGGAATTGTGGTAAACGCAGGGATTCTGATGGTGGAACTGGCGAATCAAATTCGGGAAGAAGTTGGTTGTACTCGCCAAATTGCGATCGTGAAAGCTGCTCCTCAACGCTTGCGCCCAATTATCATGACCACAGTCACCACTATCTTGGGACTGTTCCCTTTGGCATTGGGTATTGGCGAAGGTTCTGAGTTTTTGCAGCCTTTAGGGATTGTAGTTTTCTTTGGGATGGCGATCGCAACAATGCTGACACTATTTATCATCCCCTGTTTTTATATTCTGCTGCACGATTTGTTGGGTGGAAATTGGGCGAAGCCAGTGTTAACCAGATTGCGTGGATTTACGAAAAAACTTACTAGCTAAGAGCATTTAAGTTGCATATATCGCAATACCGTTGATTGCGAATAATAAGAAGTGAGGAATTAAAAGTTTTAAACTCCTCACTTCTCACTTTTATCAATGTTAGCTAGCTAACAGAGTTTTTTCTAGAGAAGTCCAACGGAAAGAGCGATCGCCACCTCTCTCAATAACTACTTTCACTCGTGGTTCTAGCTGAGGCAAATTCGTTAAATACTCAAGTTCCTCATTAGAAAGAATATGCCCTTCAATAATCCATAAGACCAGCCCCTTTGACTTTGGTGGTAGCTGTTCTAGATGAGAATTGAGAACTGGCGGCAAATAGTACACATGACCTACTGCTGCACCACTCCCAGTGCTTTTTTTCCCAAGATGAGGAGGTCTAACTCCATGAATTCTTGTGAGATACGCAGCTACGTCACCTAGTCCTTTAGCAGTAATGTGAAGGGTAGTATAGCCAGCTGCCCGTAGTCGGCGCTGATATCGACCTTCATAACCCCCTTCCAGAGGTACATACACTCCAAGAGCGCCAAACTTTTCCAGATCGCGGATTAAACCATTGCCAGTGGTAATTAGTGCCATAGATTTTCGTCTTATCCCACTTAGATATCTCTATTATTTACCCTGAACCGATAGATTAAAAGCATTTTTTTGGGTATTGGGTATTAGGTATTGAATATTGGGTATTGGGTATTGGGCATTGAAAAGAGGCACAGGGGCGGGGTGCGGGGGGTAGAGGGGAAACTGTTCTCCCTGCTCCCTGCTCCCTGCTTCCCCTACTCCCTCACTCCCTAAAAATAGCTCTATAAATTACTGGACAAACATAAATAAATAATTTATATTATTAGATTGTGACCAAACACGCAAATTAGGTTGACTTTTTACTGTCATTCTGGGGTAGTGTTAGCATCAAAAGCTAATGACTTAATCCAATCCAAATTGGATAATTTAACTCAGGGCGATCGTAGACTGGTAAACTAAGAAAGCTTTCAGGTCAACATTAGAGCTTATGGAAGAATAACTAAAGTTAATCCTAAGCTCCAAGGTACGTTTACTCCTGTGCTTCTAAAAAAGCAGGCAAAAGCTTAAACAATAGTTTAAAGTGTTTAAGGAAGTAAAACTGAGCAGCAATGTTGGTTTCATGGCATTACGTCAGTCTCAGTTAACGGATACTGGGCGGTAATAACCGCTTAAGTCCAACTGCAACACGGCAGTAGCCAATCTCCGGGAAGCCGCCCTTCGGGCGTGTAAAAATCGGAAAACCCGCCGACAGCGCTGCCTCCAGAAAGTGCCAGAGCAATTGCTTGGACGAAAGCATTGCTGCACACAGCTTAAAGCTGTAGCGCCTTGCATTGATTCCAGAAGTTACTCCTTCCCAATGGGAAGGGACTTGTGGCTGTTCTGGTGATCTAGTGAGTGAAGCTAAACAGATTCACCAAGCAGTAAGGACACGGTTTGTTGTGTCCAAAAGCATTTAGAACGGTTTACTGAAACCATTCTAAATTTCGCAGGCTAACCCAGCCAAAACTGATGCGTACAAAGCGTGTCCTCTAGAGTCCAATTCCAAGGTCAGCAAGAAGTAGAAAGGAGAACCAGTTACTGTGTCTGTAGGTATTCTCGGCACCAAGCTGGGCATGACCCAAATATTTGACGAAGCAGGAGTAGCTATTCCTGTAACTGTCATTCAAGCAGGGCCATGCACCATTACACAAGTTAAAACGAAAGAAACCGACGGTTACTTTGCCATTCAAGTTGGTTATGGCGAAGTCAAACCCAAGGCACTAAATAGACCACTACTGGGTCATTTGGCTAAATCATCTGCCCCAGCATTGCGTCACTTAAATGAATATCACACCGATAGCTCTACTGATTATGCTTTAGGTCAACAGATTAAAGCAGATATTTTTAGCGCAGGTCAAATTGTCGATATCGTCGGCACAAGCATTGGTCGCGGCTTTGCGGGAAACCAAAAGCGCAATAACTTTGCTCGTGGACCCATGTCACACGGTTCCAAAAACCACAGAGCGCCCGGTTCAATTGGTGCTGGTACAACACCAGGTCGTGTCTATCCAGGTAAGCGGATGGCAGGCCGTTTAGGTGGGAAACGCATCACAATCCGTAAGTTGACCATAGTGCGAGTTGACCCAGAACGCAACTTATTGCTAATTAAAGGAGCTATACCTGGTAAACCAGGCGCTCTAGTAAGTGTTGTGCCGGCAAAAATAGTGGGATAGTCAAAAGTCATTAGTCATTAGTCAGTAGTCATTGGCTAAAGACAAAAGACAAATGACAAAGGACAAAGGACAGATAACAAAAATGGTTGAAAGCGTAGTTAAAAATTGGCAAGGAGAACAGGTCGGCGAGACGACGTTCGACTTGCGCGTTGCCAAGGAAGAAACAGCGTCTCATATTGTGCACCGAGCCTTAGTACGGCAATTGACTAATGCTCGTCAAGGAAATGCCAGTACAAAAACTCGTGCTGAAGTCAGAGGTGGTGGTCGTAAACCTTGGAGACAAAAAGGTACTGGTCGCGCTCGTGCAGGATCTATTCGTTCACCATTGTGGCGTGGTGGTGGTGTGATATTTGGGCCAAAACCCAGAGACTTCAACCTAAAATTGAATCGCAAAGAGCGACGTTTAGCACTGCGGACAGCATTTGTCAGTCGCATTGACGACTTGATCGTAGTACAAGAATTTAGCACCGAGCTATCTCGCCCCAAAACTAAAGAATTAGTAGCAGCGCTTGCCCGTTGGGGAGTAGTACCAGAAAGCAAGGCACTGTTAATTTTGTCTGAGATTGCGGATACAGATAACGTTTATTTATCAGCCCGCAACATTGAAAATTTAAAGCTAATTGCAGCCGACCAGCTAAATGTTTTTGATTTACTGCACGCTGACAAAATTGTAGTTACGGCATCAGCCCTAGAAAAAATTCAGGAGGTCTACAGTGCCTAGCTTTGACCCCCGCGACCTTGCCGACTTAGTACGTCGCCCAATTGTCACCGAGAAAGCGACCATCTTGATGGAGCAAAACAAGTACACCTTTGAAGTAATTCCAAAGGCATCTAAGCCAGAAATCAAGGCTGCGATTGAAGACTTGTTTCAGGTCAAGGTTGTAAAAGTCAACACCACTCTACCACCGCGTAAAAAGCGGCGCGTTGGTAAATTTATTGGTTATAAACCCCAATATAAGCGAGCTATTGTTACAGTCGCACCTGGGGATGAAGACAAGATTAGACAAGTTCTATTCCCAGAAGTCTAAAAATTTTAGATTTTAGATTTTAGATTGAAGAGTTTACTGAATAAGTACCGAAAATGGTGGCAATTAGTTAAACACTCATTAAATTCAAAATCCAAAGTTCAAAATCCAAAATTAAGTAAATCCAAAATCCAAAATCCAAAATAGATTATGGGTACTCGTTCTTATCGCCCTTATACCCCCAGCACTCGCCAAGTTACAATCTCTGACTTTGCCGAAATTACCAGAAGCGAACCAGAGAAATCCCTAACTACCTCGAAGCATCGCGCCAAAGGTCGGAATAATCACGGGCGAATTACTAGCCGTCGCCGGGGTGGCGGACATAAACAGCTTTATCGGATCATCGATTTTAAAAGGGATAAACATAATATTCCTGCTAAAGTTGCAGCAATTGAATACGATCCTAACCGTAATGCTCGTATTGCCCTTTTGTATTATCAAGACGGCGAAAAACGGTACATCCTTCACCCCAACGGGTTGAAAGTTGGAACAATAATTATTTCTGGGCCTGATTCTCCCTTTGAAGATGGTAATGCCTTACCACTCTGGAAGATTCCCTTAGGTACTAGTGTTCACAACGTAGAATTCACTCCTGGTAAAGGTGGTCAAATTGTCCGTGCTGCTGGTGCTAGCGCCCAAGTTGTGGCAAAAGAAGGTAATTATGTAACTCTCAAGTTGCCTTCAGGAGAAGTCCGCTTGATTCGACGCGAGTGCTACGCCACCATTGGGCAAGTAGGCAACACCGATGCGAGAAACCTAAGTGCAGGTAAAGCCGGACGAAATCGCTGGAAAGGTCGCCGTCCTAAGGTTAGAGGTAGCGTCATGAACCCAGTGGATCACCCACATGGTGGTGGTGAAGGTAGAGCGCCTATCGGTAGATCGGGGCCCGTTACACCTTGGGGTAAACCCACATTGGGCGCGAAGACACGCAATCGCAAGAAACTTAGCAGCAAGTTGATTGTGCGCCGTCGTCGTAAGTCTTCTAAACGCGGTCGCGGTGGTCGTGAATCATAGAATTTTAGATTTTGGATTTTAGATTGGGGTCTACTTGTAAACATTGAAAATTTGTGAAACTTGCTTCAGATACCTAATTATCCAAAATCCGAAATTCTAAATCCTAATTCCTAAATCCTAAATCCAAAATTGAACTATGGGTCGTTCTCTAAAAAAAGGTCCTTTCGTTGCGGATCATCTCCTAAAGAAAATTGAAAAGCTCAACGACAACAACAGAAAAGAAGTTATTAAAACTTGGTCAAGAGCTTCGACAATTTTGCCTCTAATGGTAGGACATACCATAGCTGTTCACAACGGACGCCAACACGTTCCCGTTTTTGTCAATGAACAGATGGTAGGACATAAGTTGGGTGAATTTGCCCCGACACGCACCTACAGGGGTCATGGAAAAAGCGACAAAAAAGCAGGTAGGTAGTTATTAGTCATTGGTCATTTGTCATTTGTCATTGGTCATTAGTTATTAGCTTTCGACAAAAGACAAAGGATAAAGGACGAAGGACGAAGGACAAAACTGGAGAAAATTATGGCTACTAATACTACTGAAGTAAAAGCGATCGCTCGTTTTATCCGCATCTCGGCCTACAAGGTGCGTCGCGTACTCGATCAAATCCGCGGGCGATCTTACCGAGAAGCGTTAATCATCTTAGAATTCATGCCCTATCGCGCCACTGAACCCATATTGAAGGTTCTCAGAAGCGCTGCTGCCAATGCCGAACACAACGCTGGGTTAGATCGGACTCAACTAGTGATTACTCAGGCTTATGCCGATCAAGGGCCGCCGTTGAAGCGGTTCCAGCCAAGAGCGCAAGGTCGAGCTTACCAAATTCGCAAACCGACGTGTCATATTACCGTAGCTGTTGCAGCTGCTCCAGAAAAATAAGCACGTTAACCCAATAAATTGCGTAAAGTAAGAAATTTTAGAGGAAGCATTTGTGGGACAAAAGATTCATCCAGTTGGTTTTCGCCTGGGTATTACACATGAACATCAATCCCGTTGGTTTGCTGTTCCCGATCGCTATCCAGAACTTTTACAAGAAGATCACAAACTCCGTGAGTACATAGAGCAAAAGCTGGGTAGACAGGCTCAAAACAACGCCGGAATTTCCGAAGTGCGAATTGAGCGCAAAGCCGACCAAATCGACTTAGAAGTACGCACAGCGAGACCTGGGGTAGTAGTGGGTCGCGGTGGACAAGGTATTGAATCCTTACGTACCGGACTCCAAGGATTGTTGGGTAGTAATCGTCAAATTCGGATCAACGTAGTTGAAGTTCAACGAGTTGATGCTGATGCCTACCTAATTGCCGAATACATTGCTCAACAATTGGAACGTCGGGTTTCCTTTCGGCGGGTAGTGCGGCAATCGATTCAACGTGCCCAACGCGCTGGTATTCAAGGTATTAAAATCCAAGTTAGCGGTCGTCTCAACGGTGCAGAAATTGCCCGGACAGAGTGGACTCGTGAAGGTAGAGTACCTTTACATACCTTACGGGCTGATATTGACTACTCTTATTGCACGGCAAAAACTGTTTACGGCATTTTGGGTATCAAAGTATGGGTGTTTAAGGGAGAAATTATTCCTGGACAGGAACCAGATCCACTGCCACCCGCAAGCCGCGATCGCGAACGTGAACCCCGCGATCGCGAACGTGAACCCCGTCGTCGTCAACAACAACGTCGTCGCCAGCAATTTGAAGACCGCTCAAATGAAGGATAAATCGTCATTAGTCATTAGTCATTAGTCATTAGTAAATGGCAGATGACAAATGACAAAGGACAAATGACAAATGACAAGTAACAAACCATGTTAAGCCCTAGAAGAACTAAATTCCGCAAACAACAGCGCGGACGGATGGAAGGACTAGCCAGCCGTGGTAGTACTCTCAACTTTGGTGATTTTGCACTCCAAGCTCAAGAACCTGCTTGGATTACCTCGCGTCAAATCGAGGCTTCCCGTCGGGCAATGACTCGTTATATCCGTCGGGGTGGACAAATCTGGATTAGGATTTTCCCTGATAAACCTGTAACCATGCGTCCTGCTGAAACCCGGATGGGTTCCGGTAAAGGTAATCCAGAGTTTTGGGTAGCTGTAGTCAAGCCAGGACGAATTTTGTTTGAAATCGGTGGAGTTTCTGAAGAAATCGCTCGTGAAGCGATGCGTTTGGCTTCATTTAAACTGCCCATCAAAACTAAGTTTATTGTGCGCTCTCAACCACAGGAGCAGGAGTAGCTTATGCCTCTTCCTAAAATTTCAGAAGCTAGAGAATTAAGCGACGAGAAGCTTTCTGATGAAATTGTCGCGACCAAAAGACAACTATTTCAGTTGCGCTTGCAAAAAGCCACCAGACAATTAGAAAAGCCCCATCAGTTCCGACAATTGCGCCACCGCCTAGCTCAATTGCTGACGCTAGAAACAGAACGCAAACGGGCAGCAAGTCAATCGGCTAAAGAAGAAAAAAAGTAGGAGATTATGGCAGTTAAAGAACGAGTTGGCTTGGTAGTGAGCGATAAAATGCAAAAAACTGTGGTAGTCGCCATAGAAAACCGCGCTCCTCACCCCAAGTACGGCAAGATTGTGGTTAACACCCAACGATATAAAGTTCACGACGAAGAAAATCAGTGTAAAGTAGGCGATCGCGTTCGCATTCAGGAAACTAGACCCCTGAGTAAAACCAAGCGCTGGAAAATCACAGAAGTCCTGAACGTCAAACCTACTTAAACCTCATCGTTGTTAAAAATTAACAACATTACAAGGGAGAATAATTGTGATTCAACCCCAGACTTACCTGAATGTCGCAGATAATAGCGGCGCCCGCAAACTGATGTGCATCCGCATCTTAGGCGGAGGCAACCGTCGTTATGGTTTTATTGGCGATAAAATTATTGCAGTTGTCAAAGATGCTACACCCAATATGGCTGTTAAAAAGTCTGATGTGGTAGAAGCAGTAATTGTTCGGACTCGAAAAGCTGTAAATCGTGACAGTGGTATGAGCATTCGCTTTGATGATAACGCTGCTGTAATCATCAACAAAGACGGTAATCCCAGAGGCACACGGGTTTTTGGCCCAGTTGCACGGGAACTGCGCGATAAAAACTTCACCAAAATTGTTTCTCTGGCTCCGGAGGTGCTTTAATGGCAACCAAACAGGGTACTCCCAAAGTATTCCACAAAATGCACGTCAAAACTGGCGACACCGTACAAGTGATTGCTGGTAAAGACAAAGGAAAAGTTGGTGAAATTATCCAAGCACTTCCCCAACTGAGTAAAGTTATCGTCAAAGGTGTCAACATCAAGACCAAGCACGTCAAACCCCAGCAAGAAGGGGAATCGGGGCGAATTATTACCCAAGAATTCCCGATTCATAGCTCCAACGTCATGCTTTATTCCACCAAGCAAAATGTTGCCAGTCGTGTTGGTTACACCTTTACCTCAGAAGGCAAAAAGGTGAGAAAACTCAAGAAAACTGGCGAAATTTTAGATAAATAGTCATTAGTCATTGGTCATTTAGTCATTAGTTATTAGTAAAAAGACAAATAACAAAAGACAAATAACAAAAGACAAAGGACAATAAAAGTTCCCTGACCAAGCCCAGGGATATCAGGACAAAAAACTATGGCGACAACAAGACTCAAAACCTTATATCAAGAGACGATCGTCCCCAAACTGATTAATCAGTTTCAATATACCAACGTTCATCAAGTACCGAAGTTAGTAAAGGTTACGATTAACCGAGGTTTGGGTGAAGCAGCTCAAAATGCGAAGTCGCTGGAAGCATCCATAAACGAAATTTCAGTGATCACTGGTCAAAAACCAGTGGTGACAAGGGCGAAAAAGGCGATCGCTGGCTTTAAGATTCGTCAAGGGATGCCTGTGGGAATCATGGTGACACTCAGAGCCGAACGGATGTATGCCTTTTTCGACAGATTAGTTAGCCTGTCGCTACCCAGAATTAGAGATTTTCGCGGCGTTAGCCCTAAAAGCTTTGACGGACGCGGTAACTATACTTTGGGTGTCAGAGAACAGCTAATTTTTCCAGAAGTCGAATACGACAGCATCGATCAAGTGCGTGGTCTGGATATTTCCATCATCACCACAGCAACAAACGACGAAGAGGGACGCGCCTTACTTAAAGAATTAGGAATGCCCTTTCGCGATCAATAAGTTCATCTATAGAGGGAACGATGGCGGCTAACGACACAATTGCAGATATGCTGACGCGCATCCGCAATGCCAACCTGGCGCGGCATCAAACTACACAAGTGCCAGCGACAAAATTGACCCGGAGCATTGCCAAAGTGCTACGGGAGGAAGGCTTTATTGCTGAAATCGAAGAAGCAGAAGAAGGGGTAAAACGCAATCTGGTGATTTCCCTGAAATACAAGGGAAAAAACCGTCAACCTCTGATCACCGCTTTAAAGCGAGTGAGTAAGCCTGGCTTGCGTGTTTATTCAAATCGAAAAGAATTACCAAGGGTACTAGGCGGCATTGGCATTGCCATTATTTCTACATCCAGTGGCATTATGACTGACCGCGAAGCGCGGCGTCAGAACTTGGGTGGCGAAGTACTTTGTTACGTTTGGTAGTCATTGGTCATTAGTCATTGGTCATTAGTCATTTGTTATTAGTGAAAAACAAAGGACAAAAGACAAAGGACAAAGGACAAATAACAAAGGACAAAAAGTCATGTCACGTATTGGTAAACGTCCAATTACTATTCCCGCCAAAGTTCAAGTGGCGATCAATGGTACGAATATTGTGGTGAAAGGCCCGAAAGGAGAACTTTCTCGCACTCTCAGAGATAATGTCTCACTCTCTCAAGAGGGAGAAATATTACACGTAAATCGTAGGGATGAAACTCGGATATCGAAGCAATTGCACGGCTTGAGCCGTACTTTAGTTGCCAACATGGTCGAAGGAGTTTCCCAAGGTTTTCAACGCCGTTTGGAAATTCAAGGCGTTGGTTATAGGGCGCAAATTCAAGGGCGTAACCTAATTTTAAATATGGGTTACAGCCATCAAGTGCAAATTGAACCACCAGATGGAATTCAGTTTGCTGTAGAAGGTACCACTAACGTCATTGTTAGCGGCTATGACAAAGAAATCGTCGGTAACACAGCCGCCAAAATTCGTGCTGTTCGTCCACCAGAACCTTACAAAGGTAAAGGCATCCGCTATGCCGGTGAAGTAGTCAGACGGAAAGCTGGTAAGACTGGTAAGGGTGGTAAGAAGTAGAAATGAAACTTACTCGTAGAGAATCAAAAAACCGTCGTCATCGGCGCGTTCGTGGCAAAGTTGTTGGCTCCCCAGAACGTCCGCGTTTATCCGTATTTCGTTCTAATGAGCATATTTATGCCCAGGTAATTGATGATACTCAACATCAAACCATCGTGGCCGCATCGACTGTAGAACCAGAGTTGAAATCTAGTTTAGCGTCATGTGCAAACCGCGATGCATCGGTACAAGTTGGTAAGTTGATTGCAGTGCGATCGCTAGAAAAAGGCATCACCAAAGTAGTCTTCGATCGCGGTGGTAACTTATATCATGGTCGTGTCAAAGCACTAGCTGATGCAGCACGCGAAGCTGGTTTAGATTTCTAAATTAGTCCTTTGTCATTTGTCCTTTGTCCCTTGTATGAGAGCTAATGACTAATGACTAATGACTAATGACTAATGACAAAAGAGGCATAAATTATGGCAACAGAGCGTAAAAGTAGAACAAAGCGTGCCAAAAAAGAAGAAACCACTTGGCAAGAGCGGGTTATTCAAATCCGCCGCGTAAGTAAAGTGGTCAAAGGTGGTAAAAAACTCAGCTTCCGAGCGATCGTTGTCGTTGGTAACGAACGCGGTCAGGTTGGAGTTGGAGTAGGCAAAGCTTCAGATGTAATAGGTGCTGTTAAAAAAGGCGTAGCTGACGGCAAAAAACACCTCATTGATATCCCAATCACCAAATCCAACTCTATCCCTCATCCTATTGATGGTGTCGGTGGTGGTGCAAAAGTGCTGATGCGTCCAGCCGCACCTGGTACTGGGGTAATTGCTGGTGGTGCTGTGCGAACTGTGTTGGAATTAGCCGGAGTTCGTAACGTCTTAGCCAAACAACTAGGCTCTAACAATCCACTCAATAATGCTAGAGCCGCAGTTAATGCCTTATCTACGCTGCGTACCCTTGCTGAAGTCGCCGAAGATCGCGGTATTCCTATTCAAAATCTCTACATCTAATTTAGTCATTAGTCATTGGTCATTAGTCATTCGTGAATAACAAAAGACAGATGACAAATGACAAAAGACAGATGACAAACGACAAATGAGAACTTGATAAATTATGAGACTCCATGATGTTAAGCCGCAAAAAGGCTCAAAGAAACGCAAGCGCCGTGTAGCCAGAGGTATTTCTGCCGGTCAAGGTGCTAGTGCTGGTTTAGGTATGCGGGGTCAAAAATCTCGTTCTGGTAGTAGTACACGACCAGGTTTTGAAGGTGGTCAACAGCCATTGTACCGCCGCCTACCTAAGCTGAAGGGCTTTCCGATTATTAATCAGAAGATTTACACTACGATTAATGTAGAGAAGCTAGCCTCCCTTCCCGCGAATACGGAAGTAACTTTGACCTCATTGAAAGCCGCAGGTATCCTGACTGCTGTCAAAGGGCCATTGAAAATTTTAGGTAACGGGGAATTGAGCATTCCGCTCAAGGTACAAGCGGCAGCTTTCACAGGTTCAGCTCGTAGCAAAATTGAGGCAGCTGGTGGTAGTTGTGAAGTCTTATGAGTGAGCCGGAACAGCGCACTTAAATGCAAGCCAACTCGCTGCCAGTGCTTGGTTCACTATAAAGGTAGCACTCTATGATCAGTCGAGATAAAGCCCCAACGGCTCAAGAAACTTTCATGCAGATGGCGCAGGCAGCTGGCCTCAGAGGTAGGCTGCTTGTCACCGTCGGTATTTTAATTTTGG
This sequence comes from Nostoc sp. DedQUE02, assembly GCF_034531035.1. Classification (NCBI taxonomy): domain Bacteria; kingdom Bacillati; phylum Cyanobacteriota; class Cyanophyceae; order Nostocales; family Nostocaceae; genus Nostoc; species Nostoc sp. DedQUE02. The sequence continues at coordinate 30,964 of NZ_JAVRBY020000031.1, forward strand.
TTCGCCTGGGTATTTTCTTACCCGTGCCAGGGATTGATAGACCGAGATTTGCCGAAGCTATATCGGGCAGTAATTCCATATTCGGCTTATTGGATATATTTTCTGGGCGAGGACTTTCGACCTTGGGAGTCTTTGCTTTAGGAATTTTGCCCTTCATTAATGCGTCTATTATCATCCAATTGCTAACTGCGGCGATTCCATCTTTAGAAAATTTACAGAAAAATGAAGGGGAAGCTGGTCGGCGAAAAATATCGCAAATTACCCGCTATGTAACTGTAGGTTGGGCGATTCTTCAAAGTACAGCTTTTTCGGCATTATTCCTCCAGCAATTTGCCTTAAAGCCAGGGCCAATATTTGTCGCTGAAACTGCGATCGCTCTGACTGCTGGTTCTATGTTCGTCATGTGGGCATCAGAACTAATTACAGAACGGGGTATTGGTAACGGTGCATCATTGTTGATTTTTGTCAACATTGTCGCATCATTACCAAAAGCTTTAGGCGATACCATCGACTTGGTGCAAGTAGGCGGTCGGGAAGCAGTGGGTCGCGTAATCGTGTTGATCTTAGTTTTCCTCGCAACAATTGTTGGTATTGTGATTGTGCAGGAAGGAATGCGCCGCATCCCAATTATTTCGGCTCGTCGCCAAGTAGGTCGGCGAGTTTTAGCAGAGCAACGGAGCTATTTGCCACTGCGGCTAAATCAAGGCGGCGTGATGCCAATTATTTTTGCTGCTGCCATCCTCAGTTTGCCACTGCTGATCGCCAATTTTACTAAAAATGCCGATTTGGCGAATATAGTTAACACTTATTTGAGTCCAAGCGGTTCTAGCTCCTGGGTCTATGCCTTGGTCTACATGGTTTCCATTGTTTTCTTCAGCTACTTCTATTCTTCGTTGATTCTCAATCCGGTAGATGTAGCGCAGAACTTGAAGAAAATGGGTTCTAGTATTCCTGGAATTCGTCCCGGCAAGGCAACTAGCGAGTATATCGAACGTGTGTCAAACCGACTAACTTTTTTGGGTGCGATCTTTTTGGGCTTCGTCGCTATTATCCCCACAGCCGTGGAAAGCGCTTTGAATGTGAAAACTTTCCGAGGAATAGGTGCAACCTCGTTGCTGATTTTAGTTGGTGTGGCAATTGAGACAGCCAAACAAGTTCAAACTTATGTCATCTCTCAGCGCTATGAAGGAATGGTGAAATAATAGTGACGCGATTAATCTTCTTGGGACCTCCTGGAGCGGGTAAAGGAACACAAGCTCAAACTTTGGCTGAACACTTGAATATCCCCCATATTTCTACTGGTGAAATATTAAGACAAGCCATGAAAGAGCAGACTCCTTTAGGAATCAAAGCTCAAAGCTATGTTGATAGCGGCGAGTTAGTACCCGACCAGCTAGTGGAAGACTTGGTACAGGAGCGCCTTGATCAACCAGATGCCAAAAATGGTTGGATTCTTGATGGCTTTCCCCGGAAAGTGACCCAAGCAGCTTTTTTGGAAAAATTACTGGAAGCAATACATCAAGGTGGCGAAAAGGTCGTCAATTTAGATGCACCAGATGAAGTTGTAATCGCACGTTTGCTCGCTAGAGGACGAAAAGATGATACTGAAGAGGTGATTCGTCGTCGTTTAGAAGTGTACCGCGCTGAAACTGCACCTTTAATTAATTATTACGGCGATCGCAAAAAACTCCTAACAGTCAATGGCAACCAGTCCCAAGAAGATGTCACTGGTGAACTACAAAAGGTAATCGCTTCTTGAAAAAGAGAGGGCAGGGCATGAGGGAGACAAGGAAGCATGGGAGGAGCTACAGTAATTCTTTCCCAATGCCCCATGCCAAAAAAAAGATCAATTTTAGCTAAGATATATTAATAAACTGTTGATATATTTCTTAAAATGTGTTTCTTTGCAGATGAAGCGCTGCAACTGAACACGAAATTGTTGAGTTGAGGAAAAAACAAATTGTCTAAGCAAGATTTGATTGAAATGGAAGGCACGGTTACAGAGTCCTTGCCCAATGCGATGTTTCGCGTTGACTTGGACAATGGCTTTAACGTGCTAGCACACATTTCCGGCAAGATTCGCCGAAATTATATCAAGATTTTGCCCGGCGATCGCGTCAAGGTGGAGTTAACTCCCTACGACCTGACTAAAGGCAGAATCACCTATCGCTTGCGTAAAAAGTAATGCAACTAAAATCTTTATCGGAGGTAAGTAAATTATTGATTAAGCCAGAAGCGATTCAAATGGAAGCCTGTGTTACAGAGTTATTATCTCGTGACAGCTTTCTAGTTAAACTGGATGATGGCTCAATCGTAAATGCTCAGAAGTTCCGAGTTCAATTAGACAATGGCGATTCCGTCTTGGCATATCTTCCTGTGAACCGTCAATATATCAAGATTTTGCCCGGTGATCGCGTCAAGGTAGAGTTAACTCCTTACGACTTGACCAAAGGCAGAATTACCTATCGACTACGCAAAAAGTAACTATATGTAGAGAATTTTACCATAAAACCATTTTTTTGACTGTTTATTAGTCATTTAATTGGATTAATTTCCCTAGAAATGCTATAATTTTATATTTGGAGTCAAAAAATAAAAGGCATGAAAGTTAGAGCCTCAGTCAAGAAAATTTGTGAAAAATGTAACGTGATCAAACGTCGTGGTCGCGTTATGGTGATTTGCGTGAACCCCAAGCACAAACAACGTCAAGGATAACGCTCTTACCAACAGAGCTAGTTGCAGGACGCATATCATCATTAAAACTAAAAGACGCTCACGTTTTTCAAACCAACAGTAATTGCGAGAACAATAGGGAGAGTTCATTGTGGCACGTATTGCCGGAGTAGACCTTCCACGCGATAAGCGCGTTGAGATCGGTCTGACTTACATCTACGGAATTGGATTATCACGCGCTCAAGAAATTATAGCGACAACTGGTGTGAACCCAGATACTCGCGTTAAGGACTTAAGTGATGCCGATGTGACAGCCCTACGAGGGGAAATAGAAACCAACTATCAAGTTGAAGGCGACTTGCGGCGCTTGGAGTCTTTGAACATCAAGCGCTTAGTTGACATTGGTACCTACAGAGGTCGTCGTCATCGCATGGGCTTACCAGTCAGAGGACAAAGAACTCGCACCAACGCCAGAACCCGTAGAGGCAGAAGGCAGACAGTGGCCGGGAAGAAGAAGGCTCCAGGGAAATAATTTTGCAACGCTTGCTTAATCCGAGCAAGTTTTACCTTAAATCAACTAAACAAGTATGGCGAGACAACCAACTAAAAAAACCGGGAGCAAGAAGCAGAAACGGAATGTACCCAGTGGAATGGCCTACATCCAGTCTACTTTCAACAATAGCATTGTCACCATTACCGATCAAAATGGAGATGTCATCTCCTGGGCTAGCGCAGGTTCTAGCGGTTTTAAGGGAGCAAAAAAGGGAACTCCCTTTGCAGCACAAACCGCAGCTGAAAGTGCAGCTCGCCGAGCTATCGATCAAGGAATGCGCCAAATTGAGGTAATGGTCAGTGGTCCAGGAGCAGGTAGAGAAACCGCTATCCGAGCACTCCAAGGAGCAGGACTGGAAATTACACTCATTCGGGATATTACCCCGATTCCTCACAATGGTTGTCGTCCACCCAAGCGCCGTCGAGTTTAAATACCAAGACTTGGGCAGTGAGGACGAAAAGTTACAGCCAGCAATGACCGCTTGAACGTCTAACGTTCAAACTGTCATTGGGTGAAAGCTTGGGCGACCAGAAGGACGTCAGATTTTCTCGTCAGGAAAGCTGTTAAACTTCGGGCTACCCAAAATATTATTAATCAATTTTGGATTTTAGGTTTGCGATTTTAGATTGAACCCGACTATAAGGGTGCTGGGCCTCGTGGATTTTAAGTTGATGATTTAAGATTTGTTCCGCCAATAAAAGGTGGAGCACGAACGAAAGAAGCACAATCCAAAATCCAAAGTCCAAAATCGAAAATTGGCAATCAATTCTGGAGGCAATTGATTTGTCTGCTAGCAGCACCTTAGAAAAAGGGAGGCTCATCCGTGGCGCAGTTTCAAATTGAATGTGTAGAGTCGAATACCGAAGAAAGTCGGAACCATTACAGTAAATTTGTTTTGGAACCTCTAGAACGCGGTCAAGGAACAACTGTTGGCAACGCACTGCGGCGGGTTTTACTGTCTAATTTAGAAGGTACAGCAGTTACAGCAGTGCGGATTGCGGGCGTTTCACATGAGTTCGCCACAGTTCCGGGCGTGCGGGAAGATGTGCTGGAAATCCTCATGAGAATGAAGGAAGTTATCCTCAAAAACTATTCTTCGCAGCCTCAGATTGGGAGATTACTCGTTACCGGTCCAACAACAATCACTGCGGCGCATTTTGATTTGCCCAGTGAAGTAGAAATCATCGATCCGACCCAGTATGTAGCCACCATCGCTGAGGGTGGAAAGCTGGAAATGGAATTTCGGATCGAGAAAGGCAAAGGCTATCGCACTGTAGAGCGAGGACGTGAAGAAGCCACATCGTTGGATTTTCTGCAAATCGACTCGATATTTATGCCGGTGCGAAAAGTCAACTACAGTGTTGAAGAATCTCGTGGGGAAGGCTTGATTCCAAAAGACCGACTACTGTTGGAAGTTTGGACAAATGGCAGTGTTTCTCCTCAAGAAGCACTATCTTCTGCTGCTGCAATCTTGGTAGATTTATTCAACCCGTTGAAGGACATCTCCTTAGAACCAACAGACACAGGTTCGGATATTCCAGACGACCCAACTGCCCAGATACCCATCGAAGAGTTGCAACTTTCTGTACGGGCATATAACTGTCTCAAACGGGCACAAGTTAACTCTGTGGCAGATTTGTTGGATTATACCCAAGAAGACCTCTTAGAAATTAAGAACTTTGGGCAGAAGTCAGCAGAAGAAGTCGTGGAAGCTTTGCAGCGACGCTTGGGCATCACCCTGCCAATGGAAAGAGGCTCGAAACACCCTTAAGAAAAACCGTTCATAATTCATAGTGCATAATTATGCGTCACCGTTGTCGCGTCAAAAAACTCAGTAAACCAGCCGATCAACGCCGTGCTTTAATGCGATCGCTCACCACCGAGCTGATCCGTCATGGTAAGATTACCACCACTTTAATTAGAGCGAAAGTTCTAAGAAGTGAAGTGGAAAAAATGATTACCCTAGCCAAAAATGGCTCCTTGGCAGCACGCCGCGAAGCTCTTGGCTATATCTTCGACAAACAATTGGTTCATGCTCTATTTGAGCAAGCTCCTACTCGATATGGTGATCGCCAGGGCGGTTATACCCGCATCCTGCATACCGTACCGCGTCGGGGCGATAATGCGAAAATGGCAATAATTGAATTGGTTTAAGTCATTTAGTCATTGGTTATTGGTCATTAGTCATTAGTCATTGGTCATTAGTGAATAACAAAGGACAACTGACAAAAGACAAAAGACAAATGACAAAATCTGTATGTTAGAAAGCCACCAGCCTACACAAACTCATCGAGTAGCCTTGGTAATCCAATACCTGGGCACTCATTTTCATGGCTGGCAAAGGCAAAAACAACACCGGACAGTCCAAGAAGAGATCGAAATTGCGATCGCGACTATTCTTGGGCATCATGTAACACTACATGGGGCTGGGCGAACCGATTCAGGAGTTCACGCTGCTGCTCAAGTAGCCCATTTTGAAGCAACAGGTTTTATTCCGCCTCACAAGTGGGCAACAATCCTCAACAGCTACCTGCCACCAGATATATTAATCAGGGCTTCAGCTAGTGTCGATAACCGTTGGCACGCTCGCTTTAGTGCAGCCTATCGACGGTATCGCTACACAATATATACTGAAGATCGGCTTAACTTGTTTGTAAGACCCTTCAGTTGGCATTATTATTATGCACCCCTGGATGAATCTTTAATCCAAGCTGCCTTGAAACCTCTCTTGGGAAAGCATCACTTAGCTGCTTTCCACCGTGCAGGCTCAAAGCGATCGCATTCCTGGGTAGAGGTGCAAGCAGCAGAGTGTCGTCGCAGTGGGCCATTTATCCATATTGAAATACAGGCAGATGGATTTTTGTATGGCATGGTACGGCTGTTGGTAGGGATGCTGGTACAAGTAGGTTCTGGAGAACGAACACTTTCTAGCTTCACCGAACTCTGGAAAGAAGAACGTCGGGAAGAAGTGAAATATGCCGCACCGCCTCAAGGCTTGTGCTTGTTGCGAGTCGGCTATCCCGATTTTCCCTTTCCAAAAGAGATTTGGTACGACACCTTGCCAAAGTTCGTCACTAGTCAAGAGTCATTAGTCATTGGTCAGTAGAGACGCGATTAATCGCCTCTGGACAATCGTCATTAGTGAATAACAAAGGACAACTGACAAATGACAAAAGACAAATGACTAATGACAAATTACTCTCCGGGTGACGCTCGTACCTCGCTACCGCTACGCTAGCGCCAGTTGCTCATGGGGGAAACCCCCAAGACCGCACTGGCTCAAAAATGACAAAGGACAAATGACAAATGACAACAGTTAAAACATACCTTCCTTCTCAAGCAACCCTTGAGCGTGAGTGGTACATAGTAGATGCCACTGATAAACGCCTTGGTCGCCTCGCCAGCGAAATCGCCCAGGTATTGAGAGGCAAAAAGAAACCCGAATATACACCTCATCTAGATACAGGGGACTTCGTAATCGTCATTAATGCCGAGAAAGTAGCAGTCACAGGCAAAAAACGCACTCAAAAGCTTTACCGCCGCCATTCTGGTCGCCCTGGTGGGATGAAAACCGAAACTTTCGCTAAACTGCAAGACCGTATACCAGAGCGGATTTTAGAACAAGCTGTTAAAGGTATGTTACCTAAAAATAGCCTCGGTAAGCAGTTGTTCACCAAGCTGAAAGTTTACGCTGGGCCTACGCATCCTCATGATGCTCAAAAACCTAAAGAACTAAAAGTTAGTACAATTCCTGGAGAAGAAAATTAATGGTAGTAGCAGATGCTAATAGCGGTCGCGCCGTATACTGGGGTACTGGCCGTCGTAAAAACGCAGTAGCACGGGTACGCTTGGTTCCAGGCACCGGTCAACTGATTGTGAACGGTAAAGATGGAACCTTGTATTTCCAATTTAACCCCAACTACCTGGGAGTGATCAAAGCACCCCTGGAAACTCTGGGACTAGAAAACGAATATGACATTTTGGTAAAAGCAGAAGGCGGCGGCTTGACCGGACAGGCTGATTCTGTCCGTTTGGGAGTTGCACGTGCTTTATGCCAACTCGACCCAGATAACCGCCCACCTTTGAAAACCGAAGGTTATTTGACTCGCGATCCCAGAGCAAAAGAGCGGAAGAAATATGGTTTACATAAAGCTCGGAAAGCGCCTCAGTACTCTAAGCGATAAGCGATTGGGCATTGGTGAAGAAGGTGATAGGTTACAAGGGACAGGTGATAGTTTTCTGTTACCTGTAACCTGTTGCCTTCTCCCTTCTTCTAGCTGCAATTGAAACCTGAAAGTTATAATTGATATAGATTCATCACAAAAGGAACAATGGCTAAAGCTGATATTCACCCCAAGTGGTATCCAGATGCTAAAGTTTACTGCAACGGTCAAGTCGTTATGACCATTGGCTCTACAAAGCCAGAATTGCATGTAGATGTTTGGTCTGGAAATCACCCATTTTACACCGGCACTCAGAAGATTATTGACACTGAGGGTAGAGTAGAGCGCTTCCTCCGCAAGTACGGTATGAGCAGTACTCAAGCATCTGGCGACGATCAAAACAAAAAGTAGCGGGTTGGCTCTGCTGTTAACGACGGCCCTGCATCAGCTGGGTCGATTTTCATTTATATGCTCGAGCCAATTTGTTATTTTTTTAAGGAGCGATCGCAATCGTCATGGCTGAATCATACTTACTAGACAAACTAAAATCCGTTGAACAAACTTTTAATGAATTAACACGTCGTCTTGGCGACCCCGATACCGCTAGCAATCCTGATGAGTATCAAGAAATTGCTAAGTCTCGTTCTTCTTTGGAAGAGGTAGTTAATACTTATGAAATTTGGAAAGCAGCCCAAGAAGACTTGACAGGAGCGCGTCAGGTTTACAAAGAATCTGCAAGTGACCCAGAGTTGCAAGAAATGGCGGCACTGGAAGTAAAAGAACTTGAAGAAAAAATAGAACATTTAGAGTCTCGCTTGAAAGTCTTACTGCTACCACGCGACCCCAATGATGAAAAGAATATCATGTTGGAAATTCGCGCTGGTACTGGTGGAGATGAAGCAAGTATTTGGGCTGGCGATTTGATGCAGATGTACACCCGCTATGCCCAGACTCAAGGTTGGAAAGTTTCTCTAGTGAGCGAATCTAAAGGAGAAATGGGTGGCTGGAAAGAGGTCATTTTAGAAATTAAAGGTAATGACGTTTACAGCCAGTTAAAATTTGAAGCTGGAGTGCATCGCGTGCAGCGCGTGCCGGCAACTGAGTCTGGTGGACGGGTTCATACTTCCACGGCTACCGTGGCGATTATGCCAGAGGTGGATGATGTGGAAATTCACATTGACCCGAAAGATATTGAAATGACTACAGCTCGTTCTGGTGGTGCTGGTGGACAAAACGTCAACAAGGTGGAAACAGCCGTTGACTTGATGCACAAACCGACGGGAATACGCATTTTCTGTACAGAAGAACGCAGCCAGTTGCAAAACAAAGAACGGGCGATGCAAATTCTGCGGGCGAAGTTGTACGAAATCAAGTTAAGCGAACAACAAGCAGCTGTAACTTCCATGCGGCGATCGCAGGTTGGTACTGGATCGCGATCGGAAAAAATTCGCACCTATAATTATAAAGATAACCGCGCTACCGATCATCGGTTAGGTCAGAATTATTCTCTTACCCCTGTTTTGGATGGTGATTTAGAGACACTTATCCAATCTTGTATATCTCTAGACCAACAAGAACGTCTCGCGGAGTTAGCGACTTCCGCCGCTAACTAATTTTTGCTAAATACCCCAATACTCTTTGCTAAATATCCCAATAGTCTTGAGTTAAGGGTTATTGGTCTTTGAAGACGCGATAAATCGCGTCTCTACATGAGGGTTTTGTTGCTCATTCGGAACTTGTAAAACCACTTGTTGTAATGTTGCTTCTAACACAGACAGGTGGTTTTCTAATATCGCGTGGAGTATATCTTCTATTTCGCTGGGATAATGGTAATAGGCAAATTCATATTTCATAACGTAGTTTAGCTTTGCCCATTCCTTTAGGGTTTGACAGGTATAAATTAATTTCTCTACTTCCTTTTGCCAACGCGCAAAAATCCGGTAGCTAAAAAAGCTGCTGCATATATTGCCTTTTACATCCCAGTAGGAAATACACACTTGATGCTTCAGAAGGTGGATTTTTTTGATTTGCTTAACATCGTAGCCTTTAACTTTTAAAGCTTCTTTGGTTTCTGCCTCAGAAATGTTCCACTGTTCTGGTTTAATTTTATTAGTGGCTATAAGGTTTTTACCTTTGCGGCGATATTGATTAATTTTGCGTGGTTTGCGAAACATGATGCACCTTCGATATTATTTCTTCGCAGCAAACTCTAGCTACTAGCACAAGCGCCGTAGCAAACTAAGTTTTTTGGGTTGATTAAAGATAGATGGGTTGGTCTACTAACTTGATGCCTGTAGTTGCCGATTTACAACCAGAGATATAGTTTAGTACTAAAACACAAGGCTGTCAATATAAAAGTAAACTTGTATTATTGAAAGTAAACTTGTAAATAAAGTTGGCTAGCTATATAAGCAGTGAAGATCGAAAGCAAACAAAAACTGATTGAAATTATTAAACTAGCTCGCGGTTCAATGAGTCAGCGAGCGTTTGGTAAGCTTTTGGGGGTATCTGCTACTGCTGTTCAGATGTGGGAAAAAGGTGTGAAGGTGCCAGATACAGAAAATTTGGCTCGAATCGCATCGAAAGCAGGCTACACAATGGAAGAGTTAATCAGCTGCATAGATGGCAAGCCAATTCCAGAAACCTCAGATTTGAGTCTGATTCTGAGACAAATCCAGCACATGCCTTTGGCTCAAGTGGCTCAAATTGTGCAAGCTGCGGCAGATAGATTGGCGGCTGTGGCTGAAGCATCCGGGGATGAAGCGAAGGCAAGTTGAATATTTGTTCAGGATTGAATTTATAGCAAGGGACTGGGGACTGGGGACACAACGACAGCGCGGTAGTTGAATCTCGACTCACTTTGACGCCGCTCAGTGCAAGTCGCTCGATTACCGCCAAGCGATGCACTGAGCGTAGTCGAAGTGTCGAAACTCATTGGTCATCTCTGGAAGTGGGAGTATCGACTTGAACAACAGTCTCACAGTTGGTTTTTAACAATTCGAGAACAGTATCGCGCCATCCACAGGCATCTGCGACTGAACCCCAGCTTAAAGTCTCGAATAGAACGTTATAAAGACCATCCCAAAGTAGTTGGCTGTTCATAAACCCGCTTTAGAGTATTGACATCTCTGTGAGAAATAGGCGACGGTTGACGAACTTGAGAAAAATATAGGGCATCAGTTTGTAGCGGACTATGACCCCAAATTCCCAGTGCATGACCAAATTCGTGGCGGGTAGCTGCAATTAGATACTCACCTGTTTGACTGGGACTTAACAAGATGGTGAAGCGCTGGAATAAAACTTTGTTGTTGGTGTATAACTCGTAAGTAGTTTGTGCCGATCGCGCACGGGGTATATTACTACCAGGGGAAATTTGTAGAGGTGGCGCTTTTCGTGCGATCGTAATATCAGCAATTTCTGGCTGTTCGACTACTGTTAAAGGTAAATAAGTACCCCACTCCTGTACACCCTGCAAGACACCATTAACCCATGCTTGAGCTTGTTTTTCGCTGATAGCTTTTGGTGGTTCTACGTAAACTCGAACAGGAAATTGTGACCAAACTAAATAACCAACTTGGGTTGTTGTAATTTGGGAAAAGTAGTCACCACTGTTAGTGCTATCTTGCCACTGTGCCAGTGTGGAGGGTAAGGGATGGGGTTTTGGGGAAGTAGGGAGAGAAGTTATTAAATCTGAATATACATATTCTGGTATTATTGTAAACCCATTACTCGACTGGATATTAGTAAAAACAATTAACAGCCCTGTGCCAATAAACAAGGCAAGAGCTGTAATTAGCCGTCGTGAAATTAAATTTATTAGGGTGTTAAGTATCGGGTGTTGGGTTATTCTCCCCATTTACTTATCCTTATTTAGGCAGCCAACCAGCACTTAAAACTACTGTTAAACCGAGAAAAACTACTGTCAATGCCCAAGTAATTCGGTTTAAGGTGTTTTCTGCACTCTTGGTGCTGCTAAATAGCTGGGCTTGTCCGCCAATAGCGCCAACGCCATCACCTTTTGGGCTATGCAGTAAAACTAAGATAATCAAACCAGTGGCGGAAAACGCCCAAATGCCTTGCACGATATTACTAACTGTCATGGTAGGAATCTCATTTATAAAAAGTTTCAAAAAACAAAATACAGAAGTTAGGAGTTTTTAGTGAACTCCTAACTCAGCATTCATGACTATTTTACAGTCCGACTTGTACGGGGGTGCGAGTGCGTTGCAACTCATATTCTGCTGTTTTCAGCAGCGATCGCCCGGTCATTTCTGGTGGCTGAGGCAGCTGTAAAATCTCTAGAATCGTGGGAGCGATGTCGGATAGCTTGCCATCGCTTCGCAGTTCGACATTTGTACCATATCCAGGAATTTTGACTTTCTCGCCTTCTACCAAAATCAACGGGACTGGGTTAGTGGTGTGGGCTGTCCAGGGATTACCCCCCTCATCTAGCATATACTCAGCGTTACCGTGATCGGCAGTAATAATTGTTGTACCGCCTGCTTTGATAACGCTCTCTAGTAGTCGTCCCAAACAGCGATCAACTGTTTCAATTGCTGTAATGGTAGCGTCGATTTTACCAGTATGCCCTACCATGTCGGGGTTAGCATAGTTAATCACAACTAGAGAATACGTACCTTTTTGAATCGCAGCGATCGCAACATCTGTAACTGCTACTGCTGACATTGCTGGGGCGTGATCGTAAGTCGCTACCATCGGGCTGCTTACCAGTTCCCGATCTTCTCCAGCAAAAGGTTCCTCTAGACCCCCATTAAAGAAATAGGTGACGTGGGCGTATTTTTCGGTTTCGGCGGTGCGGAATTGATTTAGACCATGATTAGCTATTACTTCTCCCAGAATATTACTGAGATTCTGAGGCTCAAAGGCTACAGCTACAGGTAAGTCTGGATCATACTGCGTAAAGGTGACAAAAGACAGTGGTGTAATTTGCTGTCTTTCAAAACCGTTAAAAGTGGGACTGACCAAAGCTTGAGTCAGTTGTCTGGAGCGATCGGGGCGAAAGTTGAAAAATATTACCCCATCCCCTGGTTCTATTGCGCCTGGTGCAATTCTGATGGGGTTGACAAATTCATCTTTTACCCCTTCGGCGTAAGATGCTTGCAAGATTTCTACAGCGTTGCGATTATCAACCACACCATCTTGAGTCATCACGTCGTAGGCGCGTTTGACCCGATCCCAACGGTGATCGCGATCCATCGCGTAGTAGCGACCGCTGAGGGTGACTATGCGCCCAATTCCTGTACGGTCTATATAATTTTGCAGCAGTGTGATTGCTCTTGCACCGTCAGTTGGGGCGGTGTCACGACCATCGGTAATGGCGTGAATACAAACTTCTGAAATTCGCTGGTCTTTAGCTAAGTCAAGGAGTCCGAAAAGATGGGTGATATGCGAATGTACCCCTCCCTCAGAACAAAGCCCTACTAGATGCAGCTTGCTATTCCGAGAACGAACTTCCTGGCAAATTTTGACGAGTGCTGGGTTTAAGGCAATAGAACCGTCTTCGACCGCATCAGAGATGCGTACCAGTTCTTGCGGTACAACTCGCCCAGCACCAATGTTCAAATGACCTACTTCCGAGTTGCCCATTTGACCTTCTGGCAACCCTACGGCTTTTCCTGATGTGCGGATGAGGGTATGCGGGTAAGCTGCCCATAAACTTTCCACAATGGGAGTTTTAGCAGCAACAATAGCGTTTCCTCGCTTTTCCTCGCAGTAGCCCCATCCGTCTAAAATGACTAGCACCACAGGAGCAACAGGTGCTTTGGTCATAGTAAAATTGCCCTTTACTTTTTGTAATACCCGAATGATACCACTGCTAATCCACGCCGCAAGTGAATTTTTGCTTATTAATTTATTTTATGAAAGACTTACAGTTTTTTGAATGATTTTTTCAACTTTAGCAATTTTTATTTAATGTCGGCGATCGCTAATAACAAGTGATTACTTAGTAGTAGCATTTTAGCACTACTACTAAGACCGTATTTAATCACTTATTTCTTTTTACTGGAAGCTTTTGCAGCTTTTTTAGCAGCTTTTTCAGCAGCGATCGCAGCTAACTTTGCTTGTTCTTTTTCTTCGGCAATTTTCTGGAGATAGTAATGATAGTCTCCTAAGTAAACGCGAAATTCACCATCACGAATTTCGACAATTTTGTTAGCTACTTGAGAAATAAAGTAGCGGTCATGGGAAACTACAATTGCCGTACCATCATAGTTTTTAAGCGCTTCTTCCAGCATTTCCTTTGCTGGAATATCTAAGTGGTTTGTCGGCTCATCTAAAATTAGTAAGTTTGCGGGACGTAAAAGCATTTTTGCCAACGCCAGACGAGCTTTTTCTCCTCCACTTAATGCCCCAACTGCCTTAAATACAGTATCACCAGTAAATAAGAAGCGTCCCAAAAGCGTGCGGACTTCTTGATTATCCCAGTCTGGAACTTCATCATGGATAGTTTCCATGACAGTTTTTTTCAAATCCAAAGCTTCAGCTTGATTTTGCTCGAAGTAACCGGGAATAACGTTATGATCCCCTAATTTAACAATACCTTCTGTGGGTTGTTCCATACCCATAATTACGCGCAGAAGGGTAGATTTTCCAGCACCGTTGGGACCAAGAAAAGCAATGCGATCGCCTCTTTCAATGAGGAGGTTTGCTGCCAAGAACAGGATTTTATCACCATAAAGATGAGTTAAATCTTGAATTTCCACTACTTCGCGTCCACTGCGGGGTGCAGGGGGAAAACGGAAATGTAGAGTTCTTACCCCAGCAATGGGTGCTTCAATGCGCTCAATTTTGTCGAGTTGCTTTTCCCGGCTTTTTGCCTGGGTACTGCGGGTAGCACTGGCGCGGAATCTATCAACAAAGGTTTGCTGTTTCTCTAATTCTTTTTGCTGACGTTCGTAAGCACTCAGTTGTGCTGATTGACTTTCGGCTTTTTGTTCCAAATATGCCGAGTAGTTACCAAGGTAGGTACTAGAAACGCCACGTTCAGTTTCCACAATTTGGGTGCAGAGGCGGTCAAGAAACTCCCGGTCATGGGAGACTATTACCATTGGCGTAATCAGCCCTCTGAGGTAATTTTCCAACCATTCAATGGTTTCTAAATCTAGGTGGTTAGTCGGTTCATCCAGCAGCAACAAGTCGGGTTTTTGCAGCAGAATTTTTCCTAAACTCATCCGCATTTGCCAACCACCACTGAAGGCACTGACGAGGCGATCGCCATCTTCTAGCCCAAACCCCATTTCTGGTAAGATTTTCCCAATGCGTGCATCTAAGTTGTAGCCATCCAATGCTTCAAATTTGCGCTGCAAGCGATCCAATTTCTCGATCAGCCGATCCAGTTGATCTGGGTTAGCCGTTTCCATCTCCTGTGGTATGTGTGCCAGAGCTAACTGTACTTCGTTGGCTTCTTTGAAGACAGTCCAAAATTCTTCTTTAACGGTGCGGGTAGGGTCTACTTCAAACTCTTGGTTGAGGTAGGCTATGTGTAAGCTATTAGGACGGATAATTTCGCCTGCGGTGGGTTCAATTTCCCCAGAGATGATCTTTAACTGGGTGGATTTTCCAGCACCGTTGACACCGACTAAGCCAATGCGATCGCCTGGTTTAACTTCCCAGTTAATATCTTTGAGAACTTCGCCTGTGGGATAAATTTTACTTATATGTTCTAGTCGCAGCATTAAGTTTCTCTCAGGTAGGGAGTGGGTGGTTGAGGACGAAGTACTAACACCGCCTCTAATATTAACAAAAATTAACTATAAATTCGTCGTGAGAAAGTCTGGAAGCCGCAAACCAAATTTGGCTTGAGCCACGGATAAAATTTACCACATCTATCTTAAGGTTGGCTTTGTGCTACTTGTCTGACTTCTTCGACACTCAAATCTAAGGCTTTTGCCACTTGTTCTACAGTCAACCCTGCTGCCAACATTGCTGGTACTGCTTTTAGTTTCCCTTTAATCTCACCTCTAATCTCACCTTGTTCAATGCCTTGTTCAACACCTTCCTGAAAGGCTTCCCGATAAAATCTGGTTTGCTTTAACTCGTTTAAGCCAAACATTTCCTCCATCTCCTCCCTACTCATTGCAGGAAACTTGTAAGCCAAAATAGTCTCGATAAATTGTAATAATTGTTGCTGTTTTGATGGTGGGATTATCTCTGACTTGGTTCTGTCTATCAACTCCCTTGCTTGTGCGATCGCTATATCGTCGGTTGCAATTACTAATTTAGCAGTTGCAATGCCAATTGGAAGCGATGCACCTTCACCTAATTCATCCAAATAAATGCGCCTGACGCGCCCACTTGTGAAAAACTCACGGTAATGTTTGATATCTCCTGTATCTACATTTCTGTTTGGGTATAAAACCACAGCACCCCAGTCATTTAATGGTTGATTCTGACGGAGGTATAAACATATTTCTGCAATTAGCCGTGAATAAATTTCCTCATCAGCCTGAAATTGCACTTCAACAAAGTAAATCTGGTTTTCACTTCCTTGTGTAGGCAGAAACACACCATCTATTCTGAAGGCTGTTTGTTTGATTTCAACTGATGAAAATTGATAAAGGCTAGCTGATTCTGGAGGATTACCAATAAGTTCAAAGAAGATATCAGGGAATTCTTGAAACAGCCGATAAAAGATGATGTCTGTTTTCACAATTTTCTATCATTTGAAAATTTTGATTTGCTGTTTATGTATTACTTGTTTCTTCAGAACCATCTCGCACTTTCAGCAATTGCTCTTTTGCCATCCCTAATATACGGGATAAGGGCGCTAACAAACTATCATCAAATGCCTCTCCAGCATAAATATTATTCAGTTCAGTCGGAGATAATTTAAAGGTATCGCAGAATTTAGCAAACTCCTGGTTACTCAAGTCAAGCTCTTTTTGTCTGTCTCTAAGTAAAACTGCGATCGCTCTAGTTCCATGCTTTGGACGCTCACTAGTTTTTACATATTTTTCCATTAAATAATTGACTTTTCTGCTATCGCCACCGATTTTTTTTATTAAATCAGTGCAAGCCATTTTTAGCGCTTTTTTTAAAACTTCTTCTTCATTTAGAATTTTAATAATTTCATTGGCATATTCTGGTTTAAAAAATCCGACCAAGTTACCTTGATGATAAACTGGTATATAAGGATTATTCGTTTCAAGTTGCCAATCTAAAGGCTCATTGCGTAGCGACATAGCTGCACCCCTAAATATTTTCAGATTGCACCATTTTAAAACCATTTATTCATTACCCGCCAGGGGTTATATTCCGTCTGATAGTTTAATAGTGTCTATCGCCAGGAGTTTATAACCACTGGTGCGGTAACTGGCTACTTTATATTTCAGACTGCTACGCAAGGGCCAATAACAGATTTACCTTGTTTTTTCTTAGCTAACTCTAAATTAAATTCCATTGGTAATTGCGATGAGTGTATGATCATCGGATTCAATGCGAACTTTCTTGAAAAATCTAGTCAAAGGTTTCAGAACTTAGTGGCTAAAGGTAAGGCAATATTGGCATCAAGCTAACCGAAAAGTATTGCAGGTTCTCCTTTCAAAGCATTCCTAATATTTTTATTATGAATATTTAGATAAAAAATTAAAACTATTACCGTCTGTTGCCTGAGCATTAAGAATATTTTCAAGTTCCCAAAGTTGTACTCAGCAAGTATAAAAATTTCGCTACTGTTATGCGTTGATTATTGAGATAATTTTGAAACCTAATATAAGACTAATGAAGAAAAGCTAAACTGCACCTGAATGCCCTGGAGAACAGTGATAAACTTAAAAATGCGTAGGCGCAGCCCGCCGTAGGTATCGCACTTCTTGCCTTTTCCTAAGCTCTGCGACTTAGCGGTAGAGGTCGCTGTGCTAAAACTTCTTTATAAAGTTCTTCGAGCAGAGTAATATTTTTACTTAGGGTATAGCGGTCTAATACACGCTGTCTAGCTTTTTGCCCCAGTAAAGTTGTTAACTCTGGATGGTCTTGCAACACTGGCAAGAGGGTTTTTAATTGCGATCGCGCTGTTTTAGTACTAATAACTACACCTGCGCCCTTTTCCAATACTTCTCCGTCTGCACCCACATCTGTTGCTAAACAAGCCAACCCACACGCCATTCCTTCTAACAGAGATAGGGACAAACCCTCTACCAATGAAGGCAAAACAAATACATCTGCGCCCCGCAAAATTTCGATGCGTCGGTCTTCATCAGCGACAAATCCCAACCAGATAATGCCGTATTCTGAACCATAAAACGGCTCTAAAGAAGACTTTAAAGGGCCATCCCCAACAATTAGTAACTTAGTACCAGGCCCCATTGCCGACTGCTTCCAAGCCCGAAGCAAGGCTTCAACATTTTTCTCTGGCGCTATTCGACCCTGATATACAAACAAGCGTTCGGCTTTAAATTCTGCTTTGACTTGAGAAAATCCTGGAGAATACTTAACAGTATCAACACCATTGGGAATCACAGCAATATTTTCTTCCCTTACGCCCATCCCTGCCAATAATTCTCGCTGAATTTGGGAAAATACAATCACGCGATCGTAGTTAACTAAAAAAGGCGCGTACAGCTGATAAGCCAAAAGTTGTGTTCCCGATACCAGCTTTGCCCCCTTACCAGCAAACGGTGTGTGAAAAGTGGCAACTAAGGGCAACCTCAGTTCCTCACAGATTTCTGGTAGAAAAAAGTCTAGAGGAGATAATGTCAAGGAAGCATGGACTACATCTGGTTTGATTTCCCGCAGTGAATCAGTTAAAACTTTGGTGGCTTTAAAAGTGGGAATTGTATAAACCTGAGACTTGTAAATGAAAGGTAGAGAAACCTCTCGAAGATTTGGCCAATTATCAGGTTCAGACTCTTCCTGGGCGAAGTGAAGAAAGCTAACTTGATGTCCCCTATCTAGCAAGGCATTTGTAATTTCTCGACTGTAGGTGACGTTGCCGCAAAAAGGTGATTTTTTTCCAATCCAGGCTATACGCATTCTTTATTTAACTGTAAGAGAAGCGGGTTTAATCTATTATCTTGTATGATTTTTGTGATTTTTATTTTATCTAGCTATACTTGCTGGTTTTATTTATTAAAAATTTCCATAACGTTCTAGTTTAAAAAGCTTATTTTAAGCTGATTAAACCAGTGCATTTATGGCTTTATTTATTCTACTTATAAGCTGTTGGTCTCTGATATTTAAACAACTTATTCTGACTAATGTCAGATTCATATCCGGCAAGTATGTGATAAATTTTCACTGGACATAGTTTACCATGAACACAAAAGCTTTAAGTAAATTATTAATTACGTCAAGGTAATGAATAATAACTCCTGTTAACTGATAACTACTTGTGTGAGTTATACCAGGTTAATATACCTCCTGAAAAGACGATCGCAGCTAATCCCAAAAAAACGACCTGTAATCCCAGAAAGGTTTCTGCGACACCAGCTAATGCTAAAGGCAAGGAGAGTGCAATATTAATTACATTGTTCTGCAAGCCAAAAACTTTACCACGCATTTCTGGAGGTGTTTCTGTTTGGATTGCGGTTTGCATGGGAATTCCCACCAGTGCCCCAAAGATACCTAATAGCGCCACCAGTAATAACACTAGCCATAGTTGGGTTGTAAATACAGACAAACCAATCAGGGATGCTGCCATACCGATACAACCATACAGACTTAGTTGGGTGTAGGAGAAGCGTTGACCAAATTGACCGAGAATAGTTGCTCCACCAGCGATGCCAACACCGCCAGCTGCTAGTAAAAAGCCAAACTGAGAGGCTTTCATGTTGGGAATTATTTCCGCCATTCGAACGGCTAGAACAGTTAATGCTGCAAAGACAGAAAACAAGATAATCAGTTGAAGCAAAGCATTGCGGACGCGATGATTTGCTTTGAGATAGGCAAAACCGTCCCGTAAGTCAGAGAATACGTGAGGGAATTCTGTATCAGGGTGGTGGTGTTTTTCGTTAGTTGCCAGGAGGAACAAAATTACTCCAGCGATCGCATAACTGCCACCTACTAAAAGTTCTTTGCCCAAACTACCACTACCGCCAATTTGCGACCAGAGTCCATCTGCGATCGCTAACAACGGTTCTCCAACGGCAAACCCAACAATCACCGATGCCATCATCGTTGTCGTGTAAAGCGAATTAGCCGAGAGTAAATGCTGTTCTTCTACGATTAAGGGAATTGCCGCCTGTTCTGCTGGGGCAAAAAACTGTGTCAAAGTCGAAACTAAAAAAGTCACACCCAAGATAATTACAAAACCCACTGGTAGTACGCCTATGGGTTTCCAATCATGAGTCAACCACAGCAAGAAGGGAATTGACAAAACCAAAATGCCGCGCCAAATATTCGTTGCTACCAGCACAGCCTTTTTCGACCAGCGATCGACAAACACACCAGCAACGGAACCAAACAATACGGCTGGAATAGTAAAAGCCATCATCAACACTGACACCCAACCACTAATACTCTGATTGCTTGCTTGAAACTGAGTATTAATCAAGGCAATCATCAGCACCAAATAAACTTTATCTGCTAGTTGGGAGAAAACTTGACCGCCCCAAAGAGCCAGGAAATTAGGGTTTTTTAATACAGGTAAAAATCCTTGCTGTTTTACATTCCCGACAACAGCTTCTCCACCTGAACCAGAACCACCTAATTTCATTGGTTCTTTTTCTGGAATAGTGGCTACTGGCAAATTCTGCCCATTGCGCGCGCCGTTGCTATCTACCTCAACAGTGGTTAATTTGTCCTCAGATTGTGTTTCTGATTGACTTGGAACATCAGTTTTTGGAATCTCCACTGTCCAACTTTGCTCGTTTTTAGAAACGTCATTTGGGGACATTTCTTGGCCATTTATTTGACTAGGTATACACTTGGAAACGGCACTCAAGTGATTCCTGACTGTCGGATCTGATACTCTATTCTGTTTTTTGACGAGGCTTGGTGACAAAGGTAGGACTTTTTTATCCAAATCAGACGGTTGCATCATGGTTGGCAGCAAAATAAGAGTCGATCAAGGTAGCAGAGCGAATAGGGCGGCCTAATTGATACTGAGCATACTGGCGCAAAATCTGCTCAACAGATAACCAGTCATCATCTATAGCACCATCAATTTGCATTATCTCTGGTTGTGACAGATGTTGAAGCAAAGCCACCTCCATAGCACCCAGACGACAAGAAATCACAGGTATTTCTTGTCGATGCACAACAATTGTTTGGGCATTGGGGAGCCAGTGCGTTGCCGAGGTTCCCGACGATCGAGTACTCGCTAACGCTGCGCTATCCGTTGAAGCAACTGGCGTCATTGGCAATGGGGCATGGGATACAGGGAATTGGTTATTAATCTCCCTCTGCCTCTGTGCCCTCATCTCCCTCTCCCCCTCTTTTCGTAAACGTTCCCTAGCTTCTAAGGAAATCGTTCCACCCGCAGGGATACTAAATCCTACCTGCCAGTTGGGGTCTGTAAAGTCTGGCTTAAGGAGGCGCCCAGATAGACAACAGATTTGCACTTGTGGTGTCAGTCCTGCTAAGGCTAAAAGGTGAAATACACCATGAGCCAGATGAGCCAAAACACCAGGTCGATTTGCACTAGACACCATCTCTAACCGATGGAGATGTTCATTGAACAAATCATAAAGTTCTTCTTGGGGTTGTTCGCTCAAAGCTTCACACAGAACTATTTCTGCTAAATATTGACTGGCAGCCAGTTTTCCCAAATCTTTAGCTAAACCAGGATAAGTTTTTAACGTCTGTGCTTGAGTAATTTTATCAAGCGATCGCCCTTTGGCAATCAATAGTTCATTCACAACGAACATTCCACTCCTACCGCCCAGGCTGGAGTTGTGCTTACGTGACCCTGGAGCCACGGCTCTAATTAGACCGAATTCTCGTGTCAAAATCGTCACTATTTTATCCGATTCTCCTAGTGCCTGGGTTTTAAGATTAATACCAGTTGCTTTATAGGTTCTACTCATTACTTATTAGTCATTAGTCACTAGTCATTTAGTAGTTATTTAGTCATTGGTCAAGGGTCATTAGATTAGGACAAATAACATAGACGCCTTAGCGGCTTCCCGCAGGGTAGGACAAATAACATAGACGCCTTAGCGGCTTCCCGCAGGGTAGGACAAATGACTATTCACCCTTTCCCAAGTTATCGCGCTGACGGATCAAATCCATACCGCGAGATGTGCCTAATCTAGTAGCACCCGCTACGATTAAGTCTAAAGCTTGATTGATAGTGTGGATACCACCTGAAGCCTTAATTCCCACCTTTTCTTTTGCCAATTCTTGCAAAAGGCGTACATCTGCCACTGTGGCACCACCATTCCAACCTGTACTAGTTTTTAAGAATGCTGCTCCTGCCTCCATAGCTATTTCAGCAGCTATTTTTTTCTCCGCATCTGTCAACAGGTTAGTTTCCAAAATTACCTTGACAGTTTGCCCAGTCTCTTCACAAATTTCGGCAATCTCTCGGTGGACTTTTTCAGTTTTGCCAGCTTTTAACCAGCCCAAGTTCATGACTACATCCAACTCAGTGGCCCCACTATCCGCCGCTTCTTGAGCTTCGTACAGTTTCACGGCTGAAGTCGTTGCACCAGAAGGAAAACCAATCACCGTACAGACTTTAGGGTTTTTACCGTGGAGGAGTTCTACTGCTTGCTTAACATTAGCGGGAAACAGACAAACCGCCGCAAAGTTGAATCTATATGCTTCTTCACACCATTGCTCAACCTGCTCTGGAGTAGCCGTTGGCGTTAACAGGGAGTGATCAATGAATGGCGCAATATCAATATCTGGATAGTCTGCTGCCATCGTGTCTTCTGCCAGTGATTGATTATTAAACTTTATAAAAAATTAAAACATTTCTTATATATATATTAAACCACATTTATTACGAGTTTATCCTGAAAACAAGCTGCTAATTTGTCTTGAATATCAGCTTTACAGATATCCCGGAATTACTGTAAGTATTTAAGTTGACATTAAGTGGTAGTAAGGTTAGGAATATCAACAGTGTTTTTTACACCAATTCCTAAGAAGTTAATAATAGTTTCAGCTAATGCCTTCGATGCCAAATATGGGACGCCATTACCAATAGTTTTAAACATATTAGTCAGAGACATATTCTCTGGAAGTACAAAATTTATAGGCAAAGATTGAATAGCTAAAGCTTCTGCTACAGAAATCCGCCGAACTTTGTAAGGATGTAAATGTACTTCGTTATTTCCATAGCAAGCTGTTGGAGAGTAACGCCATCTATGCAGACGTTTGAAAGATTTTCTGGAATTATCTCCTTCTTGAACAGCAGCAAATTTTGTAATACCTGCCCTTGGTTGAAAATAGTGTTCAGTATTAGGATGGTTCAGAACGTTATTTTTTCTAAACCAGTATTCAACTGTTAGTTTTTCAGGTATACCATCAGGACAAGGGATTAGAGAATTTTCTTTGAATGGTTCACACTTAGACCAAGGATAAGCAAAAACTTTTTCTTGAGAATATAAAATGTAATTATTCCAAGGAAAAGCTTCTTCAGAAAGTAATTTTTTATTAAATTCAATTTTCATTTCCTGAAGAAAACTATTTTTGAAGCCAATTAGGATAATTCTGTCTCTATCCTGGGGTACAGCGTATTCAATAGCATTAATTAAACGCTCTGTTAATATATACCCTGCTTCCTGTAATTGTTGCTTAAGCGATTCAAAAAATAAACGGTGTTTTGCCGTTTTCCATAAGCCCTTAACGTTTTCAAATAAAAAGAAATCAGGAATATTTTGGCAAATTAATTCTATATATGAAGTGGAAAGCTGGCCATTATCTCCTAAACGTCCTCTATTTTTTCCACCAATAGAAAAATCAGGACAGGGAGGGCCGCCGATGAAACCAATTATATGATGAGATTTGCGGCAGTCTTTGACTAATTCTTGAAGTCGTTGTGCTTCTTTTCCAGCAAGAAGTTTTGTTACGTCTGCTGCTTCACCGTAATGATATTCATATTCAGGCGATCGCATTTTCAAAACTTCCCGTGAATAGCGATAGGCGTCCATGAATGGGGCAAAGATTTCATTGACATAAACAATATTAAAACCACTGATTTCAAAACCTAAATCTAGAAAACCTGAGCCAGCAAAAAAGGAAAAAATACAAGGACGATCGCTCATTAAATAACCAGTATGATAAAAAAGTATTATTAATATTCAGATTTTCGGAAAATAGTTTATATCCGTAACTTTTATGAAAAGTGAATAATAACTATCCCAATTTTGTCTTAGGGGTTGGCAAAACCCAATATACTTAGGTTTTCTACGTACGTACCAATCAAAAAATAACAATTTGAAGATAGCTTAAATAGTAAAAAAAATTCACAGTTTCCCTAAGTATTTCATATCAAAGTTTACTCAATCTTTAAGGAAAATCCCTGACAGAAAAAGAGTCTGGAGTCACAATTGAAATATGGGGGTTTCCAAACTCCAAATGATATTTCAGACAAATATTTGTCATTAAATAAAAACCGGGGTACTTCGGACTAAATTTTTATGCGGATTTTAATTTACTCCTACAACTACTATCCAGAGCCAATTGGTATTGCCCCACTGATGACTGAATTAGCAGAGGGACTAGTGAAACGTGGACATGAAGTGCGCGTAGTCACTGCTATGCCCAACTACCCTGAGCGTCAGATTTACCAAGAATATCGGGGCAAGTGGTATCTTAACGAATACAAAAATGGCGTTCAAATTCAACGCAGTTACGTTTGGATTCGTCCCCAACCCAACCTATTAGATCGGGTGTTATTAGATGCTAGTTTCGTCGTCACTAGTTTTGTACCCGCTCTCATCGGTTGGCGTCCAGATGTAATTCTCTCAACATCGCCATCCTTGCCAAGCTGTGTACCAGTTGCTCTTTTAGGATGGTTACGTGCTTGTCCGGTAATCTTAAATCTACAAGATATATTACCAGAAGCAGCCGTCCACGTCGGTCTGCTGAAAAATAAATTGCTCATCCAGTTATTTACATTATTAGAAAAATTTGCCTATAGCAGTGCCAGTAAAATTAGCGTCATCGCCGATGGGTTTGTGGAAAATTTGCGATCTAAGGGCGTAGAAGCTGACAAAATTGTGCAAATTCCCAACTGGGTTGATGTAAATTTTATCCGCCCTTTGCCTAAAGAAGATAACCCTTTCCGCGCAGCCCATAATCTGAATGGCAAATTTGTAGTACTTTATTCTGGTAACATTGCCCTAACCCAAGGCTTAGAAAGCGTCGTCAAAGCTGCTTCTGCGTTGCGCCATATCCCAGATATTGTCTTTGTCATCGTTGGAGAAGCAAAAGGTTTACAGCGATTGCAACAGGAATGTCTAGACTGCGGTGCAGATAATGTTTTGCTACTGCCATTTCAACCCCGCAAAGATTTGCCACAAATGTTAGCAGCTGCGGATGTTGGCTTGGTGGTACAAAAGAAAAATGTTGTATCCTTCAATATGCCATCAAAAATTCAAGTGCTACTTGCCAGTGGAGCAGCTTTAGTTGCTTCTGTGCCTGATAATGGTACGGCAGCAAGAGCCATCAGGCAAAGTGGCGGCGGAGTTATCGTTCCTCCAGAAGATCCCCAAGCTTTAGCGATCGCAATTTTAGATTTGTACCAAAATCCCGAAAAAGTCAAAACTCTGGGTTATAAAAGTCGCAAATATGCCGTTGAAAACTATGCTTTTGAGCAAGCTTTAAATCAGTATGAGTCGTTGTGTTATTCATTGACGGCAGATCGGGGAGCAATTCAGTCTACAAGAGTTACAAAACAAGAAGTTTAATCGACAACAGTGGGGTTAGATTGCACAAAGTGTTAAACTCAAAACCCCAACGATTTTATTCCACTGGCTCTGACTATTGCAGCCTGATTTTCATGCCTTGTTTACGGCAGGTTGTACTGAGTTAAGTAAAGTTTGTACGAATCGTACCAACATAAATATAAGACTCATATTTGATTGCGTGAAAAAAATTCGCTACACCTTAATCTTCTGAAATCCTCTTGCAAGAGTGCCTATTGCCTACTAAGCCAAGTGATTTCAGTAATCAAACCGGATTCCTATAGTGTTATTACTATCATTATTCTGGACTCATAATGACATTTGAGTTCTAGTCACATCTTCTAATACTGGTGTGTTCCTTGCTTGTAACCATTCAAATTTATCTTTTCTAATAAAACTGCTTACTAAGCTCAGGCAAACGCGATCGCTCAATACTAAATTTTTATTTATCATTTATTTAGTTTATTACTACTGTCGGCTCTCTTTTCACCAGCGAATCCAATCACAGCAAATATGGCCTCCACCTCAAGCTCAACATGGGGTATGAGCGATCGCTTTTGAAATGACAGCAATTTACAACTTGTGTTGTAACTACCCATAGCAGAACGCTATCCATATTTACAAATTTGAGGCAGCTACGCTGAGTAAGATAGCCAGTGTAGCGTAATTTGGCTAAAGTCTTCGGATTGAAACGATACATCTAAACTGGATCATAGTAGGCTTGAATCGCTTTTTCATTAGCTATTCTTTTCCAATCTTGATGCACATCTACAACTTACAAAGGCTCTGTTTGACGATCACAATCCCAGTAAATGCGAACGAACACGGAATCTAAATGAGAAAAATTTCAGCCTCAAGTTGGCATTAGAGGAATTGCGATGTACTCAAGCTCAACTCGTAGAAACTGAGGAAAATACCAACAAAACGCGAAAAAGTAATCTTTTTCGCGGGAAATATCCTAAATGTCACCCCAAATACTCAATTAATCCCCAGTAGAGCGAACACTATTTTCACCGGAAATCCTGGCTGAAAAGATAATGGTTAATTTATCACTACACAATAGCCATCTGCAACTGCTGATTGCTGATGTCGAAATCTAAGCAGCCAATTATCAAACTAGCCCCCATAGACACACGTTTTTTTGTTAGTATTCAAAAAAACCTATTGACACATTTTCAGATCAATTGTTTGTGATTTGTAAGTAAATGTAAACAATTGTTTCACAAGAAAGCACCTGAGGTTTAATGACTGATTACTTCCAAGGAAATTTCCCATTACAATCCGTTCCACTGACGAAAAGTGTGGTAAAGAGCCACGCCCATACCGAAGAGGAGAGCGGAAAATTAGCTGCAACGATAGCAGAAGCGGGATTAGACCGCAAAGCAGGTGAGATTGTATTGCTCAAAGTAGCAGAGGTATCTTATCTAGCGGATTACTTTGTGATGATGACTGGCTATTCTAGGGTACAAGTCAGGGCGATCGCTCAAGCAATTGAAGGAAAAGTCGAAACTGAGTTGCAACGGCGTCCCATAAGAACAGAAGGAAAAGTCGAGGGTAGTTGGGTATTACAAGACTACGGTGATGTGATTGTTCACATCATGATGCCCAAAGAACGGGAGTTTTATAATTTAGAAGCGTTCTGGATTCATGCAGAACGTATTTCCCTTCCAGAATCTGATGAGGGTGAGGGTAAACCAACATGATTAGGTCTTCGGTTTCTAATTGCCCAGTTCCTACAGACCAACAACCGCTCAATGAGTACGAAGAGTTAAAAACTTCCTGGCTATTTCGTGATACGACTTTAGATTGGCGCGAGTATATCACGAAACTTGTTTGGATTTGGGGTTTGTCTTGGCTCTTGGCAGGGCCCATAGCTGCGGCAAGTTTTCCCCCTCACAAGTATATTGCACATTTTCTTCTCTGTAGTGCAGCCGGAGCGAGTGTCGGATTAGTGCTAATACTGGTAAGGTTGTACTTAGGTTGGTTCTACGTGTGCGATCGTCTTTGCAGTCCTACGGTATTTTATGAAGAGTCAGGCTGGTATGACGGACAAACTTGGACAAAACCAGAGGAAGTCCTCAACCGCGATCGCTTAATTGTGGCATACGAAATCAAACCCATTCTGCGGCGGTTACAATTTACCTTTGCTGGCTTGGCGGGAATGTACGTTACTGGTACTATAGTTTGGCATTTGTTTTAAAAAGTCATTAGTCATTGGTCATTGGTCATTAGTCATTAGTCATTCGTGAATAAACAAATGACTTATGACAAAGGACAAAGGACAAATTACTAATGACTAATTAATTAAAAAAGGTAATAAATATAAACCCATGACAATGGGAAAACGAACTCAAGCCACAGCACTGGAAGTCCGGTTGCTGCGGGAAGGTATTATTGAATCCAGGCATATAGTCCAAGCTGTTGTCTGCGACGAACGAGGACGGGTTCTAACCGTTGCCGGAAATTCTGAAACTGCTGCATTTATCCGTTCAGCGCTCAAACCATTTCAGGCACTCGCTGTCACCACAACAGGTACATTGGAACGCTATCAACTCAGCGATCGCGACTTAGCAATTATCACAAGTTCCCATAAAGGAAGAATAGATCAAGTCCGACAGGTATTTAACATCCTTTGGCGGGCCGATCTTGACCCAACTATACTCCAGTGTCCAATTCCTGAAGATAAGCAAAGCCCTCTGGAATACAATTGCTCTGGAAAACATGCAGGGATGTTAGCTGTTTGTCAGCAACGCCATTGGCCCTTGAATAACTATTTGGATCGCAAGCACCCAATCCAGCAGTTAATTTTGGGCAAAGTAGCAGAGTTGCTGCGAATGCCAGCCGCAGAATTTATCAGCGCTCATGACGACTGTGGCGCACCAACTTATCTGATGCAACTCGGTCACATGGCATCTTTATATGCGCTGCTAGCCTCTAGTACCAACTTGGATATGGAGCGCATCGTTCGTGCTATGACTCATCACCCCGCGATGGTCGCAGGAGATGGAGAATTTGATACGGAACTGATGCGCTTAACTCCAGGAGAACTAGTCAGTAAAACAGGTGCTGAAGGAGTGCAGTGCATTGGTAGACTCGGCGAAGGCTTGGGATTGGCAATCAAAGTTATGGATGGGGCAAAACGAGCAAAATATGCCGTTGCTATTCACTTACTCCAGCAAATGGGTTGGATTAGTCCCAGTGCCGCCGAAAGCCTCTCAGAAAAGTTTGTCACCTTAGGAAAATACAAGCGTTTAGAAGTAATTGGAGAATTATCATTTTTGTAGTTGCCAAACTCTTGACTATAGGTTATGCTATAAAAGTTAAGAGCGACGCGGGATAGAGCAGCCTGGTAGCTCGTCGGGCTCATAACCCGAAGGTCAGTGGTTCAAATCCACTTCCCGCCACCAAATAAAATATAAAACAAAACCCTACAATCAGTAAAGATTGCAGGGTTTTGTTTTATTTTGATCTATTCTGGAAGAAATAGCCATCTAAAAGGCGCGGAGAATCATGGTTGTGAAGTTGCAGCGACCAATTTTAGTGGGAGGATTGGGACTGTCCTTTTCCTTGTGGATGTTGGACAGTTGGCACGATTCTATAGTTCAGGTAGGTGAGTTTGGTTTGTTGAGTGCCTTAGCTGTAGGCGGTGGTTTGTGGTTATTCCAAAAAAATCGCCCGAAAGACAGTTTAGAGCAGCTAGATGGTATGGTTGTGGATCGGGCGACTGTAGGAAGTGCGATCGCTAAAACTGAAACTGTAATTAACCAACTAGCACAAGAAGCAGAAAACCATCCAGCATTAGAGACACTGCGAGAACAAGTTGCCCAATTGTTGTTGGAATTAGATAGACAAAAAATTAAAGTGGCTGTGACTGGCGGTAAATCCGTAGGTAAAAGCACTTTAATTAAAGTGCTAAAGGAAAATGTCGAGACACCAAGTTTCGTGTCTCTACAAGAGACAGCACCTT
This sequence comes from Nostoc sp. DedQUE02, assembly GCF_034531035.1. Classification (NCBI taxonomy): domain Bacteria; kingdom Bacillati; phylum Cyanobacteriota; class Cyanophyceae; order Nostocales; family Nostocaceae; genus Nostoc; species Nostoc sp. DedQUE02. The sequence continues at coordinate 60,136 of NZ_JAVRBY020000031.1, forward strand.
TATTTAGAGAAGTGGGTGAAAATTCAGATGCGGCTATTTTGGCGGAAGTCGCAAAATCTGATTTTGTTCTATTTCTGACAAACGGTGATTTAACAGATTCAGAATTTCAAACCTTACAGCAGCTAAAGGCTGCAAATCTGCCTACCATGCTGGTTTTCAACAAACAAGACCAGTATCTAAACGATGAAAGCGCTAGCATCTTGCTGTCTTTGAAACAGCGAATCCAGGGAAATGTAGTTGCAACTGCCGCCTCTCCCATTGCCATCAAAGTCCGAAAGCATGAGGCTGATGGCACTATGCAAGAGTGGATGGAACAACCAGCAGCAGATATCCAGCAGTTGACGCAGCAGTTGGGTGAAGTTTTGGCACAACAGGGACAACGGCTAGTTTGGGTAACTACCATCAGGAAAGCCGAGTTGTTGAAAGCTGAGGCGAAAAACTGGCTGAATGGAATTAGACGCGATCGCGCCACCCCAATTATTGAACAATATCAATGGATAGCTGCTGCTGCTGCCTTTGCTAACCCAGTACCAGTCCTTGACATTCTGGCAACTGCGGCAATTAATGCTCAAATGGTAATGGATTTGGGTAATATCTATCAGCAAAAATTTTCCCTAGAACAGGCGCAAACCGTAGCTGGAACAATGGGAAGTTTGATGCTGAAACTGGGTTTAGTTGAACTTTCTACGAATGCTATTAGTACTGTTCTGAAAAGCAATGCCGTTACCTTCGTTGCTGGTGGCGCAGTGCAGGGAGTAAGTGCAGCTTATCTGACTAGAGTAGCAGGGTTAAGTTTAGTTGAATATTTCCAACAGCAGGAAATAGCAATAGATTCTGGGACTGGTTTAAATTTGGAGAATTTGCGACAAACCTTACAAAAGGTATTTCAGCAAAATCAGCAGATTGGTTCTTTGCAGGGATTTGTTAAGCAAGGTATAAAGCGTTTGCTACCAGAGGTGCAGCAGGTTGAAGTAGTGGGTGTTCAAGACGCAGTAGGATAATTTCATCCTGAGGATTACCAAATTTTGGACTTTGGATTGAATGATTTAAAATCCAAAATTGGCTGGCACTTGCGTGGTGAATCAAAAATACACCCAAACCTAAAATAGGCTTGGGTGTATTTTTGAATATCGTGAGAGTTAGGAAGTTAGCAAAAAATTGTGAATAAGGGTAGTTAGCTAAACAGCACCACTGTTTCTATTAAATAGAATAGTTATAGTTTTGAAAATTAGCTTTAAATCGTACACCAAACTCCAATTTTTTTGATACTGCAAATCCAGGCGAATTACATCTTCAAAACTACGGACTGTAGAACGTCCATTGACTTGCCATTCACCAGTCATACCGGGTTTTACATCTAAACGTTGCCACTCCGGTACTTCGTAGCGTTCCACTTCATCGGGTGTAGGTGGTCGAGTGCCAACTAAACTCATCTCTCCTTTGAGGACGTTCCAAAATTGAGGTAATTCATCAAGACTAGTTCGCCGTAAAAAGCGCCCTACCTTGGTAATTCTAGGGTCATTCTCATTCTTGAAAAAAGCGCCTTGCACTTGGTTTTTGACTTGGGATTTCTTCGCTTCTGCATCCACACACATAGAGCGGAATTTCCAAATCTCAAACCGCTTTCCCATCCAACCACAACGGGTTTGACTAAAGAAAATTGGCCCGGGATCATTAATTTGAATAGCGATCGCGATCGGAATAAACAAAACTCCTGTAATTAATAAACCAACTACTGACCCGATAATGTCTAAGAATCGTTTCATCCAAGATGCTACAGAAGGGTGAGTAGCGGGTAACGGCTCTACTTTACGGGAAGTTGTCTTCCGATTATCTACTACCTCTTCTGGTTCTATTAGCGACCCATCGTCGACAGACTCAAGGGGAAAAACTTGATCCAATCCGGTGAGTTTTAGGACTGCCATTACCTGAGGTGTTACATTCCGCAGTGTTAGTGTAATTTCTTTCGCCTGAGCAGATTTAAAATTACTTACCAGCGCACCTAAACCACTACTGTCCATAAAAGTAGTTTGGTGAAAATCAATGATGATTTGCTTGAGATGTGAATTGGGCTGGATTAAGCCTTGGCAGGTTTGCTTAAAGCCTAAAGCCTCCAGCACGCTCAACCGTGTCGGCACCTGCACTATAGCCGTGTCGTCTAAGGAATTAACTGGAAAATCGACCTCTGTCGGTTGGCTAGTCATGAAGCTCTGCACTTTCGTTGCCATGTATAATGTAATCTGCCAAACATTATTTTGTCCTAGAAAATTACTTAACCTAATATCAGAATCAGTAGTAATAAGGACTAATTTCTATTTACCGGGGCTGAGATTGGAGATCGTTAGCGACGATTCACAATAGAATAAGAAGCCAAAAAACATCCTTACTGTTGTGCCGACGCAGCGCGATCGCCTTTCTCTCATCTTATGATTGCTAAAAATACGGTTACACCTACCGCACGCCTGATTGAGGTCTTTTCTGCCATTCAAGGGGAAGGACTGAATGTAGGGACACGTCAGATATTTATTCGTTTTGCTTTGTGTGATTTGCGCTGTCACTTTTGTGATAGTGCCCACACGTGGAATGCACCTGCTACTTGTCGGATAGAGCGATCGCCTGGATTGCGCGACTTTGAAATTTACTCTAACCCTGTCCCATTACCCATGTTAATCGAATGGGTAAAACAGCAAAATCTACCTTGTTTACACGATAGCATTAGCTTAACCGGAGGCGAACCACTTCTTCATGCCCCATTTTTAACGCAGTTTCTACCCCAAGTGCGAGCCATAACTGGTCTACCTATATACTTAGAAACTGGCGGACATCGCCTAGAACAACTAGTAATGATTCTCCCCTACTTAGACTCTGTAGGTATGGATTTCAAATTGCCCAGTGTTAGCGGCGAAAGTCATTGGCAAGAACATGCTAAATTTCTCCAATTATGTCATGACTCATATTTAAATGTTTTTGTCAAGATAATTGTGTCTCAAGACACAGATCCTGCCGAGTTAGAACGTTCAGCTTTGTTGGTGGCAGAGGTTAGTCCAGATATCTCAGTATTTTTACAACCTGTTACGCCTTTGGCAGTATCAGAACAATTTTCCCCAATACCTGTACTTGCGCCTTCGAGCGATCAAGTTTTGACCTGGCAAGCTTTGATGAAGGGGTTTGTCAAGCACGTGCGTGTGATTCCCCAGACGCATAAAATGCTAAACCAACTGTAAAATTTGAGTTTGATAAAGATGTAGTCAAGAAAAAAGTAAGATTTTATGAAATGATTTTTGGGCTGTTGCCGCTAATCTAGGAGGCAGAGGAGGCAGAACAGGAGCAAAAGTTATTAAATTATTAACCAAAGCGTATTGTCCTGCCTCCTGCCACAAAACCCATAGCTTTGTACCTCATGTAAAAGAAAACTGCTGTAGCTAGCCGTGGTCTTGACCAGATTAATGGTGGTAATGTTAATAAGAGCATAGTAGGAAAGCGGCATTTAACTTTCTCCGTAGCAATATCCGTCAGTCGTATAGAATACCCTTCTTGTATTCTGACTTCTGACTGTTGAATTTTTTATCAAAAAAAATTTCCAAAATTAACCAACTTACAATATATAAGACTGGTAATTTTGGATAACTTTAATTAAACTATAATGTCGAGGATTGCTTTAGTATTAGCTTCGTAAAGTTAACGCTTCTTTTTCGATATTTTCGTCCATCCAAGAAAACATATCACCAATTGATTTAACCATATCTTCAACTCCTTCACGGAAGAGTTCAACATCTTTCTCAGATTTGGTATAAATTTGAGCCACTTGAATCAATTCGTCTGTGTGTTCTGGGTCTAAGTGGCAGTGGAGATGAAAATATTCGATGGTATGGTCATCAATACCTTTAAATATCTTACGAAGTCCTTCGATATATTTGATGAAAATTCCAGGTAAGACTTGTTCAATTGCTGCAAATCTTCCTAAAGAACGTACTATAGGTTCATCATCACAAAATTCAAATTTTTTAAAGCGTAATGCCGGAATGATAAACGCTCCATCCTCGGCATTGATATCAATTTTAGGACAATCAATACCTTTCATAAAACGCATAAATAATGCTACATGAGCAAGGTCTGAATTCAGTTCTCCATGCTCAGTAAATGCATTTTCTAGCATAATCGTCCTAGCATGGTAACTATCCATTTTAGACGCGACTTTCAGAAAAGCCATATTGAATCTGTTTGAGCCAGGTAGCATTTTCATTGCAAACTGGCGGATTGCATCTTGTGAAAATTCTCCTTTGGCAAAACGTTGAACAAAGGGATGTAGAGACAAATCCTGTGCTGTTGTGAGTTCTAACAAAACTTGCTGTAATTGGTTGGATATCTGAGTATCCAAAGAAAGAGTTGCAGTCATTATTTTAGGGTATAAGTGGGTTGTTGTTGATGCTTGATTGTCTAATTAGACGTGAATATCTGGACAATTACTCACGCAGTTTGCATAACAAAAAATGCATACCTTTTGTAACTATGTTTCAAAGGATGTTTGCAAATGCTTATTAACGAAGTGAATTGACTTCGGTTCAGATCAGCTTGAAAATTGATATTTTTTTCAGCAATTGAGCCAAAACTTCAACTAAAATGCGTTCCAAAAATTTTGTTTTTGGTTCAAATAACTGTATGCACAATTATTTGAACCAATTTGTTATCCTTATTTGTGAATAATTCAGTACAAGCTCGTACTTTGTCCTAGTAAAAATTTTAGTCTTTTATTTTTTTGTACGCAAACAAAAAAGCACTATTAACTAAATCTTCACTTTTTTCTGCAATTTCTAAAGTTGGTATGAAACTTTCAAGCGATTTTATTCCTAAGACAACTTGCTGAATCTTTAGATACTCAGCATTTACAAGATAATCCCGTATATTGAAAATATTTTGGGCAAAAGGAAAGAGGTACGGAGAAAATTGTTCCCTTTGTTAAAATATCATTCACTTCATACTTTTTTCTGCTTTTATAGCACAAGCCTTGATGGTGATGACATCATCTTTTGATGAAATTTAGATACAAAAAGACTTTTCACCCAGAACCCAGTCCCTTGCTATATCACACTTGTCTCAAACAAAATAATCTAGCAATTCTGCCTTGAGTGAGCTACAAAAACCCTCTAAGAGCAAACAAGGAGGGGACTATGATCTACCTCATTTAATTAGGAAACGCTATATGGTATAAGTACTATTTCACCAGACGAAACTAATTCAATTAATGTCATTCCAATTCCCATCTCTACTATAGGAATCAAAAGAAAATACTTTTGAACAAGAATACAGAATGGGACGTGCAAAATTCCCGCCCCACAAGAGTTATTTTGAATTTGGTTATGCAATTTAGATAAGTTTCAGCTTAATCATTGCTATTTTTGAATTTACGTTGCAATTGTTTTAGCGATTGATACATATCTGGCAGGCGACCATAAACAGCAGATACCTTGAGATAAAGTTTGTAAGGAAGGGCTGGAGTTCCGCAGACAATTTCTCCAGGGGCAACATCGTTGTGAATTCCAGTTTGAGCAGATGTCATTGCCCCATCTCCTATCTTCACTTGATTGACTATTCCTGTTTGTCCAGCTAAGATAACGCGATTTCCCAGTTTAACCCCTCCCGCCATGCCAACCTGACCTGCGATCGCACAACCAGAACCAATTTGGCAACCATGACCTACTTGCACCAAGCTATCAATTACTGTATTGCGACCTACTCGTGTTTCTCCGACGGCTGGACGGTCAATGCCAGTGTTGCAGCCAACTTCTACACCATCTTCTAAGACAGTGTAGCCAGATTGTTCCATTTTGAACCAACCAGTCCGGGTAGGAACAAAACCAAAGCCTTCTGCACCGATGACAGCACCACTGTGAATCACACAATCTGCACCGATGAGAGTCCGTTCGTGGATGGTACAGTTGGCGTGTAAGGTGGTGCGATCGCCTATTTTGGCATCTGGATAAATCACCACATTGGGATGAATGATTGCACCATTGCCAATTTCTACCCTTTGTTGAATCACAGCATGGGGGCCAATATAAACATCACTACCAACTTTTGCGGTGGAGTGAATCACAGCAGTGGGATGAATTTCTGGGGTAGGGCGATATGGTTGATAAAAAAGGGCGATCGCTTTGGCAAACAATAGTCGCGGATCTGGGGTCGCTAGCCAGACAATACCCCTTTCCTGTGCAACCCCCTGTAATTTTTCGTCTTGGGGCAAAATTAAAGCACTAGCATTGGTATTGCCGACAAAAGACCCAAATTTAGCACCTTCTACATAACTGAGAGTACCGAGGGTAGCTTCATCAATGGCTGCTACCCCTGTAATTTCTGGGTCTTGGTCTGGGTTGCTAGTCAGGCTATGATTGGTGGCTGCATCACCAAATTGACGGAGGATTTCGCTGAATTTCATTGTTGGGTGTGTTCAAAATTGATCTACAATCGCAAGATAATTTTCCCTCTTTATGATCCTTTTATAGACGTTGTAACGGTGATACAATCAGACCGTACCTAACTTCACTTCAGGTTGGAGTACTTCATCGACATTCTTCTGTTGATGGCTCTGGTGGTAAAGATGAGCCTATTTTCACTGAATCTTGTCTCAGTAGCGTCTTGAGGCGTTGATTATCTTCGGCGGCGATCGTTTCCCCATAGTGATGAAGTTGAAAAAGCTGGCAATAACGATTTTGTTTAGCGCAAATCAAGCAGCCATAGGCATGATTGCCGTTAGTACCGCATAGCCGATGTCCCATTACCGGGCCAAGAGAAATATTTTGCTCGCTAGCAACAGTGCTGAGAATTGAGCGCAGTTTTGACTCGAACTCCAATGACAAGTGTTGTTTACGTCCTGGTTGTGTACGATCCCATTCTGGAACGATTAATTCCTGTTTTAACAGACTCGCTTCAATCTCTTCAGACATGACAAGCCCAGATAGAATAACGTGACGGGAAATATGTGGCAATAGTGTCCGTGCTAATTGCCACATTAAAGCTTCATCAAACCACTCTTCAACCAGTGGACGCAGATACCAACAACAGGGAATGCCAAGGTTTACTAAATCTTGCAACAACTGTACCCGGCTCTGAATTGAGGCTTGCTCATAGCCTGGTTTCAAGGGTGGTAGACTAACAAAGACAGTGACTCGAAGGGAATGAGGTCGCTCTAGAGTTGTTTTGAGGCGCTCTAGAAAAGATTGACCAGGATGGACTTTGGTGGTGATGTAGACTAGGTTGGCGGCTTTGCGGTCAATTAGTGCATCCAGAATTGATAGCACACGTTCTCGATGGGCTGGAATAAAGGGGTCAGAGTAGTCGCATAGTGAAATCGGAAAACCCTTTTGCCCCTGTTGGGTGGCAAAAATGCGGTCTAGCAAAAGATCAAGTAGGTCAACTGGATCTGAGACATCCTGAAAGTTTTGTGGATAATGATGCCAGTCGCGGTCTTGATGACAGACACAATAGGCACATTCTATTGGACAGCGATTTTGAGCATTTGGCAGAAATGGATTGAGACTAAAGTATTTGACAGCACGCTCCTCATTAGGAATACCAAGCACTGGAAAGCCATGTAGCATATATTGACTACCCTGCAACCTAATTTCAGAGACAGTATTTTTACTTGTGTTCATACATTCTTTGTGAAAAAACTAATACACCCTAAAAATTTACCTTCTCTAGGGTGGCTGGTGTGAATGTAGAGTGGCAAGGTGGGAAATGCTAGAGGATTAGTATGAATTTTGATAAGTAAATATAGTTAAGTAGCGATCGCTTGTTCTTAAAGAACTGGTAAATGGCTTCGGGTTTACACGGAGACACTCTTACAAATAAGCTTTAAGAATACGAGTAAACTACGATGTATATACAAGTACTAAAAAACTACCTTGATTAGTTTTTAATTGCTGTTTTTATGGCTTTTTATGCACGACTACAGTAATTTTGAATAGGAGCTTTATTTTTGTAACTTTGTACTAACTAGAGAATTAACGTGAGTTTGACAAGTCTTATTTGACCTCTCCCCCAACCCCTCTCCGACACGGAGAGGGGAGCAAAAAGCTGAATTTTCCGTTGCTCTTCCCTTTGGGTTTCCCAGAGGTTAGTTGAACTCACGTATAACTAGTAAGTAAGATAGAGATTCATTTTGATGAGTTCATAGCAAGGGCTTTAATTATGACTACGAACTATCTTAAAATTGTCATAATTCCTATGACGATACTAGTCGCTAGTCGCCATTGCCACGCCTGCTAAATAACCGGTTGTCCAAGCACTTTGGAAGTTAAACCCACCGGTAACGCCATCAATATCTAAGATTTCTCCAGCAAAATAAAGACCAGGAACTAACCTACTTTCCATCGTCTTGAAGTTGACTTCTTTGAGCTTGACACCGCCACAGGTAACAAATTCTTCTTTGAAGGCTCCTTTGCCATTAATTAAGTATTGTCCCTGAGTAAGTTCTTGCACCAGTTGATTTAAGGTTTTACTCGATATTTCTGCCCAACGGTCTTCTGTGGTAATGCCTGTACGGGCAATGATATATTGCCAGAGACGATGAGGTAGATCGACGCCACGATGCAATGCGATCGCTTTTTTTCCCCATTCATCTTTAACTGCTAAAACTTTTTCTCGCACTTGTTCATGGTGCAAATTAGGCAGCCAATTAATCAATAATCTGGCTTCATAGCGGCTTTCGTGCAGAACTCTCGCACCCCAAGCCGAAAGCTTCAAAACAGCCGGGCCACTCAAACCCCAGTGAGTAATTAGTAATGGCCCAGTTTGTTGTAATTGGGATTTTCCGCCCGCAGATAACCGCAATTGGGCAGGGTTAACGCTAACTCCAGCCAATTGTCGTAGCTTTTGATCGAGAATATTGAAGGTAAATAATGAGGGTACTGGCGGTTCAATTTGATGACCTAACTCTCGGACAATTTTATAACCTGCAAGGCTGCTACCGGTCGCCAGAAGGAGGCGATCGCATTTAATCGTCTCTCCCGACTTCAGAAGAACATCAAAACCCCCATCTGCTGAGGTTCTCACCGAAGTTACATGCGTACCGATACGGAGTTTTACCCCAGCTTTCGCCACTGATTTAATCAAACATTCCACAATGGTTTCTGAAGTATTGGTGACAGGAAACATCCGGCCATCAGCTTCCGTTTTGAGATAGACTCCACCAGCAGCAAACCAAGCTACTGTATCTTGAGGCCCAAACCGAGTCAAAGCACCCCGCAAAGCTTTTGCACCTCTGGGGTAATTTTGCACTAACTCTTCAGGGTCAAAGCAAGCGTGAGTTACGTTGCAGCGTCCGCCACCAGAAATTAGCACTTTCGCTAGGGGTTGGCGACTAGCTTCGAGTAAAGTAACTTGGGCATCAGGATTGGCTTTAGCACAAGCGATCGCGCCAAAAAATCCTGCTGCCCCACCCCCAATAACTACAATTTGTAACGGTAACAATTTCAAAAATGTCTCTTTTACAGCACCTACTTTCTAGGCTAGCTGTTATTTTCACTCTTCATAAGGTTCAAAGTCATCTTTTGTCGCACCACAAGTTGGACATGACCAATCTTCTGGGATATCTTCAAAGGCTGTTCCCGGTGCTATGTCGCTATCTGGATCGCCTTGTGCTGGGTCATATATATAGCTGCAAACAGTACATCTATACTTGGCCATGTTCCTTTTTCCTCGTAAATTGTTGGCATTGCTTCAGTATTAAATACTTTTGGCAATGAGTCAAAAAGGCCTAGTCATTTGTCATTAGTCCAAGAGAAACCACGCCCACCCAACGGCATCGCTTGGGACGTGGTTTGAATTAGTTCGATATCATTAGTTTTTTTCGCCCAGGAGTGGCACGGTATATACCAAAAACTCTTGTATCTTAGACAAATGACCAATGACCAATGACAAATAACTAAAAACGCCACCATGTCCTTTGGGCGTAACTGATAATCCCAATGGCGATCGCTCCAAGTAGAAATAGCCAAATAATTCCACCTGGAATAAAAGTGAGAATACCAATACCTCTGAGTACCCAAACGGCGACACTAATACCGAGAAGGATACCGAAAATCTGGATTAATCTACGATTTAAAGAAGATTTACTCACGTAATTTTCCTCTCAACTCAACAGACATTACACTTAATATTGATAATTAAAATATGAAGTTACCATGAAGTTGTAGTTTCTTCAGAAATAACACGTAAAAATCAAGAGATACTATTTAAAGATTCGGGTAAGGTGCTTGATGTTAAATCGTCTTTGTGCCATTCTAGCTGTTAACAAGGCAGTTTTTCATCTAGAAATATTACTTTGACAAAACTCACTTAAGTATTAATTATGTTAATTGTGATCAGAAACACAGTTTTTACAGTGAAGTGACTGAAATAATTAGCAACAAATCACCGTTTCCGGAAAAAATAAGTATTAAACTGGAACTAATTTAATGGGTTGGATCTAAATCAAGTTTTATGGCTTGTAGTTTCAACTCGATTTAGGTGGATGAGTTGAGGAGTAACTTAAATCATTATGTCTGCGTCTTATATATCAGATTCAATTATTGCAGGTTCAGATATGGCTTGGAGTCAAGACAAGCAAAAGTTGCTGGTACAGGGTGAAATTTTAGTAGAAACGCGATCGCACAAGACATCAGGTGGCGCGGTGACAGCCTGGATGTATTTACCGATGATGCGATCGCACGTTTGGCAGCAATTAACTGATTATCCTCGCTGGGTGCAATATTTTCCCGATATCACCAAGAGTGAGGTGGTACATAAAGGTGAAGCCAAACGTTTGTATCAAGCAGCACAAAAAGCCTTCTTCTTTTTCACGGCTCAAGTGGAAATTTACCTCAACGTTGTAGAAGTTCTGGGGCAGCAAATTCAATTTCGCATGGTAAAAGGGACTTTTGAGGACTTCAACGCCAATTTAGAACTCAATGATTGTGGTAGTGGCACAATCCTTGCTTATACTGTGCAAGCCACACCTTTAATTCCAATTCCATCAATTTTCATTCAACAAGCAATGAACTTAGAACTGCCTGCAAATATGCGTAAAATGCGACAAGTTATGTGTAAAAATCAATAAAAAATTTCGGCGCTGTTGGTTTGAAAACTGACAATAAATAAATTATCCATCTTGTGGGGTGGGCATCCTGCCCGCCCTAAATACGAGACGGGTTGGAAAACGCATCCCACAAGAAAATTTGGGATGTTTTTTACTTGGAAGTCCCTTAAGTTGACACGAATAATATATAGAACTCATATTTGATTGCGTGAAAAAAATTCGGTATACCTTAATCTTCCGAAATCCTATTGCCTATTAGACTTTTGGCATTTGTGCTTTTTGCACTCTTAGGGGAAAAGGGTAAAGGTTATGGTTCGGCAAGCTCACCAACCAGGGGAAAGGGAAAATAACAAACCTTTCTCCCTTTCCCCTTCTTGGGACCCCACCTTCCCCTTTTCCCGACTTTTGCCAAGAAGTCTATTGCCTATTGCCTACTAAGCCAAGTGATTTCAGTAATCAAACCGGATTCCTATATACCGTGTCCCTACGACTTATTATTTAGTGTTTAAATACGAAATCGATTTCATGAATCGAGTCATAATTGATTGAGGTAATCGTTGCGGATACTTATAAAAATAGAAAAATCTTAATGGAATAAAAATCATAATTCGATTCAAACGTATCTCCCATTGCTCTCGAAAGGAGAGTGTTTTAGCATAATCCTTAAACAACTGTTGGATTCGCGTTTCACTTGTTCCATTTGTAGAATCATCAAAAGTTTTCGTTCCTGGATAATATCTATAATTTCCCCAAGTTTCATTAAAATATTTTACATGAGCTACTTTAACTGCTTTAAGTAAAAAATCTATATCCATTGCATAATGCTCTTCAACTTTGTAAACTCCAATCTGTTGATGCAAGGATTTGTGGTAGAAATAAGCCGATGGATTCACAGGAAAAGCAGCATCAATAATTCCGTCATCATTAATTTGCTTTTTCATCAGTAAATCAACTGACCGTAGCCGTCTAGGTTTATTAATATGAATTAACTTGTCTCGAAGATCCCATGTATTACAATTGCCAACAATCAAGCTAGGTTCTGGTAGAGTTTTAAATAGTTCTAAGATGCGGCTAAGAAGGTTTGGCTCATAGAAATCATCAACGTTTAAAATGCCTATAATCGCTCCCTGTGCCATAGCAATTCCTTTATTCAATGCATCTGATTGTCCCTGGTCTTTTTCAGAAATCCAGTGGATGTGAGGATATTGATTGGCATAATGTTTGATAATGTTTATTGTTTTGTCGCTGGAACCGCCATCAACAATGATATGCTCGACTTCTGCAAAATTTTGATTAATGACATTTTGAAAGCAGGATTCTATAAATTTCTCACCGTTATAAACTGGTGTAATTATACTAATCATTAGTTATCACCTCGTATAAAGAGACTAGGGGACTGGGGATTTGGAAAGAGTTTTCCTAATTACTTTTATGAACATAATTTAGGATTCCCATTTTCCCCTAGATAATTAAAAAACCCGATCTCTTTCAGAAAACGGGTTTTGTATGTGACTTATGAGGTGTGATATCATGTCCGCCAAATTAGCCATAATAAAAGAACCCCACCCCTTCAGAAGCTGTGCTTTGTCTCCCTGCCCCTAATCTCCAGAGGGGGCCCCGAGTTCCCCGCACGCAGGGAGGGGTTGGGGGTGGGGTTCTTCGGATTTAATAAGTAATCAAGCGGACATAATATGATTAGCTGGTAAATACTTCAGCAGGTAAGCGGCTAAAAGAAAGACGCTCATTTTGCACATCTACAAAGATGGTATTGCCGTCATTAAATTCGCCGCGCAAGATGGCTTTGGCAATTTGAGTTTCTAACTCTCGCTGAATCGCTCGCTTCAATGGACGCGCCCCATATACTGGATCATACCCTACTTCTGCTAAAAAGTCAAGGGCAGCATCCGAGAGTTTGAGAGATATTTTGCGATCGCCCAATCTTTGCCGCAATCTTTCCACTTGCAACAGCACAATTTGCCGCAATTCCCTCTTATCTAAACCGTGGAAGATGATGATTTCATCAATCCGGTTCAGGAACTCTGGACGGAAGCTATTTCGCATTGCTTCCATGACTCGACGGCGCATTTCATCGTAGTGGCTGTTATCCCCAGCGATATCAAGAATGTACTGCGAACCGATGTTGCTAGTCATGATGATAATAGCGTTCTTGAAATCCACCTTATGACCTTGGGCATCAGTGACGCGACCATCATCGAGAATTTGCAAGAAGATATTAAAGACATCGGGGTGTGCTTTCTCGATTTCGTCGAAAAGAATCACTGAGTAAGGACGGCGACGAATCGCTTCTGTAAGTTGTCCGCCTTCTTCATAACCTACGTATCCTGGAGGCGCACCGATTAAACGAGAGACGGCGTGTTTCTCCATGTACTCAGACATATCGATTCGCACCAGCGCATCTTCGCTATCGAACATATACTGAGCCAGTGCTTTCGCCAACTCGGTTTTACCCACACCCGTAGGCCCAAGGAAAATAAAGCTAGCGATGGGACGATTAGGATCGGCCAGTCCAGCGCGCGATCGCTGAATTGAATCCGCTACAGCTGTGACTGCTTCTTCTTGTCCAACTACTCGGCGGTGAAGTTCATCTTCTAAATGCAGCAGTTTTTCTTTCTCAGATTCCACTAACTTGCTGATCGGAATTCCTGTCCATTTAGAAATAATTTCAGCAATATCACCTTCTGTGACTTCTTCTCTTAATAGTGATTTACCACTTCTTTGAGTGTTTGCCAATTCAGCTTCTATTGCTTCCAATTGACGATGCAAACTGGTTAAAGTGCCGTATTTCAACTCCGCAGCGCGGTTAAGGTCGTAGTCGCGTTCTGCTTGCTGAATCTCTAAATTGACCTGTTCAATCTCTTTTTTCACAGACTGAATTTTGTCAATGATATCTTTTTCAGACTGCCATTGAGTATTTAGAGTTTTTTGTTCTTCTTTGAGATCGGCAATTTCTTTTTCCAGTCTTCCTAAACGTTCGCGAGAAGCAGCATCGCTTTCTTTTTGCAGCGATAGCTTCTCCATTTCCAATTGCAGAATCTTGCGATCGATTTCGTCGAGTTCTTCTGGTTTGGAGGTAATCTCCATTTTTAATCTCGCGGCGGCTTCGTCTACCAAGTCAATTGCCTTATCTGGTAGGAAGCGATCGCTAATATATCGACTCGACAATACGGCGGCGGCAACTAAAGCACTATCAGAAATCTTCACCCCGTGGTGGTTTTCATAACGTTCTCTCAACCCGCGCAAAATCGAAATACTATCTTCTACACTAGGTTGATCGACATAAACCTGTTGGAACCGTCTTTCTAGTGCGGCATCTTTTTCGATATATTTGCGGTATTCATCCAGGGTTGTCGCGCCAATACAGCGCAATTCGCCCCGCGCCAACATTGGTTTTAACAAGTTACCAGCATCCATCGCCCCTTGAGTTGCACCAGCGCCGACAACGGTGTGAATTTCATCAATAAATAAAACAATATTGCCACCAGATTCGGTAACTTCCTTTAATACTGCTTTCAGGCGTTCTTCAAATTCACCCCGGAATTTTGCCCCTGCAATCAAAGCACCCATATCTAAAGCGATTAGCTTGCGGTCTTTGAGGGATTGAGGTACATCACCTGCGATAATGCGCTGTGCTAATCCTTCGGCGATCGCAGTTTTACCAACACCTGGTTCGCCAATTAGCACAGGATTATTTTTGGTACGGCGAGAAAGAATTTGCACAGTCCGACGAATCTCATCATCTCGCCCAATCACTGGATCGAGTTGACCTTTACGCGCGGCTTCTGTAAGGTCACGCCCGTATTTTTCCAGTGCTTCGTATTTGCCTTCTGGATTTTGATCGGTCACTTTTTGGCTCCCCCGAACTTGTTTAATAATATTTTTGAGTTTGCCTTCGTCTAAACCAAACTCTTGGAATAAAGCTTTGCCAAAGCGGTCATCTTTAGCGTAAGCCAACAATAAGTGTTCAATTGAAATATATTCGTCTTGAAACTCTTTGCGATATCCGTCTGCCCGATCGAGAAGTGTATCTAAGCTGCGTCCCAAGTATACTGAGGTACTATTACCGGATACTTTTGGCTGACGTTGGAAAAATTGTTCAGTGCGATCGCGCAGTTTTTGGAGGTTAACACCCGCTTTTGTGAGAATCCCTGTTGCTAGACCATCTTGTTCTAGCAAAGCTTTCATCAGGTGTTCGCTTTCAATTTGCTGTTGTTGATATTGTTTAACAATATCCGGGGTATGAGCGATCGCTTCCCAGGCTTTTTCTGTAAATTGGTTAGGATTAGTAGGTTGCATAGACTTTTTCAGGAACGAACCATATTAGACATCGTAAAAGCGTAAAGCACTGCTGACCTCAGACCACGGCGGTTTTCCGTAGGTTAGACTCCAAAGAAAGGAAAATTTTTATTTTCATATCGTTATTGTAAGAAGATGAGGGCGATCGCCTAGATCGGTGTTCACGTCTTGTAAAAGTGGTATTTTCCCGTAGTTCCCATTTCTTATTTGTGATTCTCACTCATTGCACTTAACACGATACCTGAGAGGTTGTTTGAAAAGTGTTTCGCTGTGACTTTAGGCACTTTAGATCCTCCCTAACTCACGCCAGTCGCTCCACTTGCAAAAACCCCGAGACCGCGCTGGCTCCCCTTAAAAAAAGGCTACGGTGTACACACAAGTCTTTAAGAGTTACCTCATAAGCTTTTGATCCCCCCAACCCCCCTTAAAAAGGGGGGCAAAGAACTCTCAAAGTCCCCCAATTTATCGGGGGATTTAGGGGGATCTACGACAATTTTGGTTTTCTAGAAAGATGTGTGTACACCGTAGCTTAAAAAGAGGGGGGAACCAGAATCAAACTCCACCACTGTTCATCTCCAAATATTCTATGATGACTTTTCCAGGGAAGTAATGCAATACGCTTGGGTTAAGGCTAAAAACTAAATATATATATGTTGTCCGTCGAAAATAATTAAAGCGATTATACTTCTGATATAGTGCCTTTTAGGTTTGACTAATTATCAGTAGCTACGATTAAGTTTTGGACTGATTTAATTTATGAGTTCATACGTTTAAAGCCTGGTAAACTATCCTGTTTTCATCAGTGTTTATTTGCTATATCTTTTATCCAATCTGCTTTATATTTATAGCCTATTTATCACCTTCAGGCACAACATACACGTACAGTTATTAAAATTTTGTGTTGACTTCTACTGAACGATAGAAAAACTATACTCCGTTAGACATAATATTGATATCATTAGTCACTGACCATTGGAATGATTTAATTTTTTATCAAAATATTTATTGGTGATTTTATACAAGTTATACAACTTATACGCTATTAAAACATTTATTTAAACATGAGCTTTAACAATAGGATGTTACAGTAAACCTTGTTAACAAAAATTATATTTAGTAACCCAAATAAAAGGTTAATTTAGGCAATGTGGTCAGGAAAACTAGTGTCTTTAGTATATTAGTTGCTGCCATCAAAGCTACTGTAGAAATCCGATTTGATTACTGAACTTACTTGCGTAATACCAATTTTTTATGAAGCTGCATAGAATTCGATCCCGTCTAGCCTCCCTTAATAAGAGCTACGGTGTACACACAAGTCCTATTACCCCCCTCAATTCCCCCTTATAAAGCTGACTTTTCACGGTATCTGGAAAACCTCTTTTGTATTTCTCTCTTCCTTTTAGGAGAGAGACTTTGAATTTTCCCCCTTCCCTCATAGAGAAGAGGGTTAGGGGGTTAGGTCAATCGTTAGCTTTTCCACATAAGGTGAAAAGTCAGACTGATTAGACATTTATTGAACTTCAAGTCAGCACACAATAGATTCACGACTTAAGGACATTTCAAAGCTCAATAAAATCTCAATTTTGAAACTATGATGCATATAAATAATAGATTTCTAACTCATCCTTCATTTCTTCAAGGGCTACGAGTACTGCTTGTAGATAATCATGTCAATTTCTGCAATTTGTTCACGCCAATGTTGTAATCTTCTGGTAATGAAGGTGGAGAGTAAATGTATATTTTAACTCAAATTTTGCTTTTGATTAGCAAAATCATTAATATTGTATTTTTTCTAACTTATTATTTATCGGCACTAACTTGGATTTAGGGAAATTAGAAGGCGTGTGAACAGCTATATTTGTTACCTAAAGTGTCTAAATACCCCCCTTGTAAATAGAGGGAATAATCTCTTAAAGTTCCCTTGTTCAGGGGAATTTTTGGGGGTAATAAGTCAAAATTTAATGTGCTGTACGAGATTTTTCAAACATCGTCTAAGAGGATGTCTGAGAAGTATTAAATATTTCGCTTGATCCCCCCTAGCCCACGCCAGTCGCTCATGGGGGAAACCCCCAAGACCGCGCTGGCTCCCCTTAAAAAGGGGGGAACCGGAATCAAAGTCCCCCAATTTATCGGGGGATTTAGGGGGATCTACAAGTTTCAAATACAACACCAAAAAGTTTTCAGACATCCTCTTAGATTGTTTATTTTTTTGTATTTAAACTATTATTAAATACAAAGCAAGTAAGTAAACTGACTTAAAGTATAAATCTGTTCTGCTAAACCATTGCAGTGCTAACTTTTATCCTATGACATCCGATCAACCCTTTGAGCAACCTGTATCTGAACCTACCGCTAATGATGCGTTCGACGTAGAGCAGCAACAGATTGCAGCTGCTTTATTTCCCATTGTTGGCATTGCCGCCTCTGCGGGTGGATTAGAGGCGTTTACAGAGTTGCTCAAATATTTGCTTCCCGATACAGGGATGGCATTTGTGCTGATTCAACACTTAGACCCTAACCACAAAAGTCTGTTGAGCGAGATTCTGGCAAGAGAAACTCAAATGCCCGTCATTGAAGTGCAAGACGGCATGAGTGTAGAACCTAACAAGGTCTACGTTATTCCGCCTAACACAAAGATGATCTTATCTAATGGAGTGTTGCAACTCACGCCGCGAGAGAAAATTCAGGGTAAATATATGCCTGCTGATGCGTTTTTTAGTTCGTTGGCAGCAGATCGAAAGCACAAAGCGATCGCAGTGGTTTTATCTGGATCTGATGGAGACGGTTCACTAGGGCTAAAGGCAATCAAAGCAGCCGGAGGCGTGACTTTTGCTCAGTGTGAAGACACAGCAAGATTCGATAGTATGCCCAATACTGCTGTTGCTGGTGGGAATGTTGATTTTATTCTGCCGCCTCAAAAAATTGCCGAGGAACTGGCAAACCTCAGTCGCAATCCTTTTATTTCTGAATCATTGCCAGCGATCGCGGTTGAGAAGTTGCCCGAACTGGTAGATGCTCTTGGGACTATTTTTGTATTGTTGCGATCGGCAACTAGCGTTGACTTCAGCCACTACAAGCCTAATACGCTTGATCGCCGAATCCAACGGCGAATGCTGTTGTATAAACTAGAAAAGTTAGAGGATTATGCCAAGTATTTGCAAAATAATCCGGGTGAAGTCAAGGCCCTCTATGAAGAAATTCTGATCCACGTCACCTATTTTTTCCGCGATCCCGAAGCCTTTGAAATGTTGAAAGAGCGAGTCTTTCCCATCATCACCAAAAACAAATCATTAGAGTTGCCGATTCGGATTTGGGTGGCGGGATGTTCCACGGGTGAAGAAGTGTATTCGATTGCCATCTGTTTGCTGGAGTTTTTGTCAGATAAAGTAACCCCACCGTCGATCCAGATTTTTGCCACAGACATCAGTGAGATAGCGATTGAGAAAGCCAGATCGGGCATTTATCCAGAGAATCAAATGATGGAGGTTTCACCAGAGCGCCGCCGCAGATTCTTTAATGCCATTGAAGGCGGTAGATATCAAATTAGCAAAGTTGTCCGCGAACTGTGTGTGTTTGCCCGACAAGACTTGAGCAATGATCCCCCCTTTTCTAACTTAGATTTAGTTAGCTGTCGGAATGTACTGATTTACTTGGACGAAACGTTGCAAAAACGGATACTGCCCATCTTTCATTACAGTCTCAACCCGACAGGCTTTCTGCTGCTAGGGACTTCAGAAAGCACAGGTAAATATTCGGAGTTGTTTACTCTGATTGACAAAAAGTATAAAATTTATGCCAAGAAGCTAACTGCAAATCGTCCAATTCTTTCGTTCGTTACCAGCAATCATCCAGTAGCAAAAATAGAGGAACCTAAGGCGATCAATGAGAATCAATCAGAGGAGTTTGATTTAGATAGAAAAACCGATCAACTGATCTTGAATCGCTATGCCCCAGTAGGTGTAGTAATCAACAACAAGATGGAGGTGCTGCAACTTCGGGGAGAAATCGATCTCTACCTAAAACTTGTACCTGGAAAAGCGAGTCTCAACTTATTTAAAATGGTGCGCCAAGGCTTGCTCGTAGAGCTACGCGCCGCAATTTATCAAGCACAACGGCAAAAAAATCTAGTTAAAAAGCAAGGGTTACGAATTGAAGAAGGCGATCTTTCAAGAATCGTCAATCTTGAGGTGATTCCATTCAATTCTGTGGCTAACGAAGAATTCTACTTTCTGATTTTATTTGAAGAAGCCGCACCTGTCGTTAACAACTTCAATCCGGTAAATCCTGAGAGCCAGGAGCAGTCCTACCTAGAGCAAGAGATTGTTCGGTTAAGGCAAGAACTCGCAAACGCCAACCAAGAGAGGGCTGCAACTCAAGAATATCTGCAAGCGGTGATTCAAGAGCAAGAACACATCAATCAAGACCTGAAAGTTGCTAATGAAGAAATCCTCTCCAGCAATGAGGAGTTGCAAAGCACCAATGAAGAGCTAGAAACTGCCAAAGAAGAGATTCAGGCAACCAACGAAGAACTCAACACAACCAATGAAGAACTTCGCTCTCGAAATCAGGAATTACACCAAGTTAACAACGATCTGACGAATTTGCTTGCTAGTATCAATATTCCCATTTTGATATTGACTTCGGACTTACGGGTTCGACGTTTTACGCCGATGGCGCAACGGCTTTTCAATTTAATTCCCACCGATGCTGGACGACTTTTAAGCGATATCAGAGCTAATCTAGATATTCCTGATTTAGAACCTTTAATTTTAGAGGTACTTGACACACTCAGCATCAAAGAATTAGAAGTCCAAACCTTTGGCGGACATTGGTATAACCTCCGCATCCGTCCTTATCGCACCACAGAAAACCAGATTGACGGAATAGTGTTGGTGTTAATAGATATTGATGGTCTTAAACGCGCTACCGCAACCTTAGAACAAGCCCGTGATTACGCTGAAGCGATTGTGGAGACGGTACAAGTGCCGTTAATCGTGCTTGATTCTGATTTCCGAGTGAACAAAGCCAATCGCTCGTTTTATGAAACATTTCAGCTTTTACCAGCAGAGACAACGCAATCTCTGATTTTTGAACTAGGGAATGGTCAGTGGAACCTACCTGGACTACAACCGCTCCTAGAAGACATTCTGGTTAACGATACCAGTATTCAAAACTTAGAAATAGAGCATCGTTTTGAGCGGATTGGGGAGAAAACCATGCTGCTCAATGGTTGGAAAATTGTTCAACAGGGAGAGAGCCAAAGGATTTTGCTGGCGATTGAAGATATTAGCGATCGCAAGCAGTTTGAGTTAGAGCGAACCAAGTTATTGGCACAGGAGCAGTCAGCCCGTCAAGAGGCGGAAAATGCCAACCAAGCTAAAAATGAATTCTTGTCGAACTTGTCCCACGAACTTCGTAACCCGCTTAATACTATACTCGGCTGGGCGCAACTCGTCCGCACCCGCGATTTAGATTCTTCAGCAGTCGCTCGTGCCTGGGAAGTGGTGGAGCGGAGTGCTAATGTGCAGGCTCAGTTAATCGATGATATGCTGGATCTCTCACGAATTACGAGTGGAAAGCTTCATTTAAAGACTCGTCTCATCGATCTAGTCTCAGTAGTGAATGCCGCCATTGAGTCTATCGAATTTTCCGCAGAGGTGAAAGGTATTCAAATTGTTTCACAGTTGAACTCGGCGACAGTTGTCGGAGATTTTGACCGTTTACAGCAAGTTATGTGGAATTTACTTTCTAACGCGATTAAGTTCACTCCAACCGATGGGCGAGTGGGAGTTATGCTCGAAGCTGTATATAGTCACGCCGAGATTCGAGTCAGCGACACAGGAATTGGCATCTCGGCAGACTTGCTGCCCTATGTGTTTGAGCGCTTCCGCCAAGGAGATTCCAGCACTAGCAAAACGAGTCAGGGGCTTGGATTGGGCTTGTCAATCGTTCGTCATATTGTCGAACTTCACGGTGGAACAGTTCAAGCGCAAAGTCCAGGCCAAGGACTAGGAACCACAATCATCATCAGGCTGCCTCTGCGCTCAATGCCGCCGGAGATTACACCGCCAACTTATTTAGAGCCGAGCCTTTTATCTGAGACTCCAGATCCATTAGATGGTAAAAATCCATCCCTTACCCTTGAAGGGTTATGCATCTTAGCTGTAGACGATCAAAAGGATAGCCGCGACTTAATCCAGTGGATATTAGAAGATTTCGGGGCAGAAGTAGTGGTTGTGACATCGGCAAGGGAAGCGATCGCGGCTCTAACGGAATCTCCTGGCAGATATGATCTGCTTCTAGCAGATATTGGGATGCCAGAGGAGGATGGTTACTCGCTAATTCGTCAGGTTAGAGAGCTTGAGGCTGAAGCTGGGGGACAAATTCCAGCAGCAGCAATCAGTGCTTATGTCACCGAGCAAGAGCGGCAAAGGGCGATTGATGCTGGTTTCCAAGTGCATCTAGCTAAACCGATTCAACTGACTCAATTGGTATTGATGATTGCAAATTTGAGTGGACGAATCACAGATAATTCGTAATGACGCTCGAATACTCTTTTTTCTCTCCCCCTGCTCCCCTGCCCCTCGGTCACTGAGCGTAGCCGAAGTGCTGCTCCCCCTGCTCCCCCTGCTCCCCCTGCTTCAAAAAGCGATGATCTCACATTTTCGCGTTGCTCCCGTTCAGCCTCCAGCTACTCCGGCTGTTCTTCCTCTATTGCGGCAATAGTTCGTTTCGTGGCAAAGCCATTAAGAATAATATCTCGAATTAAAGATACCTCTTTATCCAAATTCATTGCATGATCTTCATATTTTGTTGCGGCACCAGTTAAATTGTAGTTTCTCATCCGTTCTGCCATTTGACGCGAGAATGTAACCTTTTCCTCCATTGCCCGCACAGCCGACCACAGCGCATTTTCAAGATTCTGAGTTTGCTCTGCCAGGAACACATTAGCCGTAAAGGAATGCCCCGTGTGACAGCGAAACCGTAGCGGCTCTCCTTTGCGAATTTGCCAGATGCTACCGTTGCATTGAGGGCAAGTGTAAGTCGTTCGAGTCCCGATCGCTTCTACACTCTCCAAAAGCTCTTGCGTATTCATCTGCTGTTCAGCAATCTTAGATTCAATTTCGATCTCTTCGGTAACAGGGTATGCCTGCTCCTTGGCGGCAGGTTCTTTTGACAACTCCACTAGCAAGTCTGGGATTTTTGCAAGCGGCAGGCAGTAATCGACTTTCACATAGCGTAAAGCGCTCTTTGCCATGCTGGGGTATTCTGCTTCCTTCGGATCTTGAACGATCGCCACACCGCCCCGTTTCTTGATTGCCTGCAACCCTACCGTGCCATCATCGAGATAGCCAGTAAGTATCACACCTACCACCCTTGTACCATAAGCACGGGCGGCTGAACGAAATAACGCATCGATCGCGGGGCGAAAGCGGTTTTCTTCGGGCCCGCGCACGACACGCATCAAGCCTTGGTTGACCAACAGGTGATAATCGGGCGGTGCGACATAGATTCGCCCGGTTTGAATTGACTCTCCATCTACCGGGTGAGATGCTGGGAGAGAGGCTACATCTGTAAGAATTTGCGGGAGAATGCTAGGCTTATTCGCTGGGAGGTGCTGAACAATGAAGAACACAGCATCAATGTCAGCAGGCACAGCACTCAAGATTGCGCCCAGTGCTTTGAGTCCGCCTGCGGAAGCGCCAATAACAATAATGTCATGTCCAAACATAGATACCTTTTCTTAGCGAATAAAAGCTGCCTAATGTTATCTATGTTTTCTAAATAATTAAACATCTTCTAGTATGAAGATGCCTGAAACCATATTTAAATATCAGGAAGAAAAGGGTTTGGCACAGCCTCACAAAGAAAAGCTTAATGAATGCATTCCCAGTCGGAGACTGGGAACGACGAAAGTCAAAGTTTTTAGGACTTGTGTGTACACCGTAGCGATATATTGGGGGGGAAACAGAAATCTAGTTCCCTCACGCCACTTCCTTCAAGCCCGGAAACCCGTCGAACGCAGTGGCTTGCCCTTATAAGGGTAAAGTTAGGGTGGGGTAAAACCCTGGTTCACCAGCTATTTCAGACTTATGTGTACACCGTAGTCCCAACACATCGGGGAGGGTTGGGGAGGGTTGATTCAAGGATTTTTGCAAGAGTCTAATGAATATCAAAGACTCATTAATGAATATCAAAGGCTCATTAATGAATATCAAAGGCTCATTAATGAAGTTCCGAGCCTCATTAATGAATATCAAAGACTCATTAATGAAGTTCCGAGCCTCATTAATGAATATCAAAGACTCATTAATGAATATCAAAGACTCATTAATGGAGTTCCGAGCCTCGTTAATGAATATCAAAGGCTCATTAATGGAGTTCTAAGCCTCGTTAATGAATATCAAAGACTTATTGTTGCATTCTAAAATATATAGCAGCAGTTCTCGCTTGGGTAAAGTACAGTTTTGACCTCACTTCCATTCCTCTCTCCTACAAGGAGAGAGGCTTTGAATCTTACTCCCCTTCCCTCGTAGGGAAGGGGTTGGGGGTTAGGTCTGTATTGGACTCAACTGCAAACCGCTATATCTCCTCTCTCCCTCTGCTCCCCCTGCCTCATCACAATCCCTGCCATTCTCGCTTGGAGAGTTCTTTTATCGGCAACAACAAACTGGCTTCAATCTCCTGGCGCACAACGTCTGTGATCTCACAGTTGCTATTAAGGCAATCGATTAGCAACTGATTGGCATCGTAATATTGTTGTAATACTTGTTCTTGCTGTGGGCTGAAGTGCCAATGATGCTCAATGTTTCGATGCTTGGCGATCGCAGTTTTTAACTGTTCTATCCAAGCAGGATAACTTGTTTGCCACCATGTCTGAATCCTTTCTTTACTTTGTTCTGGATCGGGAAGTAGGTCTTTAAGTTGTTGTAAAGCTTGATGTAAGCCAGCATCTTGAACAATTGCTAAAGCAGTACTCAGAGCATCGTTGCACTCATAGACATCGGCAAAATTAGATTCGCATTCCATTACTACGTTATCTAATACCGCATCCAAAAAAATATCTTCATCGAAGATGCAGACAAGGGCAAAGTACGGGGTAAGGTGAGGAGTCTTAGCAAGGGCAACAGGACTTACGCAACTGGCACAGTGCGATCGCGCCTTCATAGTACAGAAATACTATTAAGAAGTGGCGGACTCAGAA
>NZ_JAVRBY020000032.1:0-84017 GCF_034531035.1 Nostoc sp. DedQUE02
TGCTAGTTGTTTTTGCCAGTACGAGAGTTTGTTTTGCAGGACATCTCCCTGTAACCAGTTTCGCTGCCAAATTGCAAAATCTGCATACTGAATCGGCAACGGCACTAAAGGTGACGGCTGACCTATTGAATAAGCGTTGTATAGTGCTGCTAGTTCTTGGATAAACACACCCATTGACCAGCCATCAGAGACAACATGGTGCATACACACACTCAATAGGTGTTCTGTCTCATTAAGCACTACTAATGTCGCCCTGGTTAATACTTCTATTGCTAGGTCAAATGGTTGAATAGCTTGTTGTTGCGCTAATTGCTGTGCAGCAATTTCCTGTTCGGTTGTGGATAAATGTTGCCAATCAAGTACTGAAACTGTCCAAGTAGTTTCTGTTTGAATAATTTGAGAAGGTTTTCCACCATCTATGATGAAGTTTGTGCGTAATGCTTCGTGGCGATGAATAATTTCAAGTAAACTTTGTTGTAGCGCAACTTGATTAAGAGTTCCGACTAAACGTAAAGCTAAGGGGATGTTGTATACAGAACTGTTTGGCTCCAATTGGTCTAAAAACCACAAGCGCTGTTGAGCATAAGACAGTGGTAATTCGGCATTTTCTGCCCGCCTTAAGATGGGTGGAGAAATTAGTTCTAAGTCCTGTTGCTGCAATTGCCCGATCGCTGGCGCCAATTCGGCAACTGTTGCTTTGGCAAATAATTCTCGCAGTGGTAGTTCCACTTTGAAGATGTTGCGGATGCGTGAAACCACCTGCGTTGCTAATAAGGAGTGTCCTCCCAGTTCAAAGAAGTTATCATAAATCCCCACTTGTTCTACTTTCAGAACTTGCGCCCAAATTTGTGTCAGTATTTCCTCAATCGGGTTGCGTGGGGCAACGTACTTTTCTGACAGTGTGCTGTCTAATTCTGGTTTTGGCAGGGCGCGGCGGTCTACTTTGCCGTTGGGAGTCAGGGGTAAGGATTCCAAGATAACTATTGCACTTGGCACCATGTAATCTGGTAGCTTTGCTTTGAGAAATTCCCGCAGTTCGCTAATTGTGGGTGTATAGTCCTGATGTGTTACGACATAGGCGACTAAGCGTTTATCGCCCCTGTTATCTTCGCGGGCAATGACACAAGATATCTGCACATCACTGTGTTGATTGAGTACTGCTTCGATTTCTCCTAACTCAATGCGGAAGCCACGTATTTTTACTTGGCTATCTATCCGAACCAAGTATTTTAAATTACCGTCATTTAGCCAGCGAGCAAGATCGCCAGTTTTATAAATTCGTTCAGTTTTACCAAATAATTCTATTTCAATAAACTTTTCGGCAGTAGTTTCAGGACGATTGAGATAACCTCGTGCTAAACCAATGCCAGCAATACACAATTCCCCTGGTATGCCTGGGGGTAATGGTTGATGGTGTACATCTAAAATATAAATACGGATATTGGGTAACGGTTTACCAATGGGCGGTTTTTTGCCATTGGGCTGACAAAGAGCTAATACCGCAGTCACAGTGGATTCTGTCGGCCCGTAGCAATTGTAAAAACGCCGTCCCTGCGCCCACTGGGAGACTAATTCTGCTGGACAATCTTCACCGCCAACAGTTAGGCATTGCAAATCAGGTAAGTTTGCTTGAGGTAAGACAGATAAAGCCGAAGGAGATAAAAAACTGTGGGAAATTTGGCGATCGCTTAAGAAATCAACCAAGGCTTGACTTGGTAACAAGGTTTCTTTGTCAGCCAGATACAAGCTTGCACCTGCAATGAGGCTAGTAGTAATTTCGGCAACAGACAGATCGAAACTAAAAGAACCAAACTGAAGCAAACGGCTTTGGGGTTGAACTTGAAAAGTTTGCACCCAAGAATTGCTGAGATTGACAATTGCTTGATGCTCAATCATCACCCCTTTTGGCGTTCCTGTAGAACCAGAGGTATAAATTACATAAGCTAGATTAGTTGCTCGTACACTAGCGATCGGATTATCCTGACTTAGCTGAGAAAACGTCTGCCACTGAGTATCCAAACAGATAAGCTTGACTTGATGTTCAGGCAGTCTCTCAACTAGATGCTGTTGGGTTAGCAATACTGAAACTTGAGCATCTTCAAGCATAAAGTGTAACCGCTCGGTGGGATACTCTGGGTCAAGTGGCAGGTATGCCCCACCCGCCTTGAGAATTCCTAATATTCCCACGACCATTTCTAAAGAACGCTCTACACAAATGCCCACCAGTGTATCTGGTTTTACGCCCAATGAACGCAAGTAATGAGCTAACTGATTCGCACGACAGTTCAACTGCTGATAAGTCAGTTGTCGATCGCCAAACACTACTGCTACAGCATCAGGTCTACTCAAAGACTGTTCCTCAAACAATTCATGGATACACTTATCTTGGGGATAATTTGCTTGAGTATTGTTCCAGTCAACTAATAATTGCTGTTGCTCGACTTCACTCAGCAGAGGTAATTGTGAAATCTGGCATTGAGGGTTAGCCACAATTCCTTCAAGCAAGGTCACAAAATGCCCGGCCATCTGCTCGATTGTGCGCTTATCAAACAAGTCAGTGTTATAGTCCCACATACACACCAATCCATTTGGAGTGTTCTGCATTGATAAAGCTAAGTCGAACTTGGCAGTTGCGCTTTGGATTGGTAAAGAACTGAGAGTTAAGCCAGCCAATTCTACTTCAGATATCGGTGCATTTTGGAGGACAAACATCACCTGAAACAGTGGCGTATGGCTGAGATTTCGTTGTGGCTGCAATGCTTTTACCAACTCCTCAAAGGGCAAGTCGGGATGAGCGTAAGCTTGCAGTGTCGCTTGCCGCACTTGAGCGAGCAATTCCTGAAAGCTGGGGTTGCCTGACAAATCGGTGCGTAATACTAAAGTGTTAATAAAAAATCCAATTAACCCTTCAATCTCCAAGCGATCGCGGTTAGCAAAGGGCGTACCCACCAAAATGTCTGACTGTCCTGTGTAGCGATAAAGTAAGGTAACATAAGCACAGAACAGTGTCATGAATAGAGTAGCTCCCTCTTGCCTACTCAAATTGGCAAGGGCTTCACTCAGTTCGATTGATAATTCTGCATTTTGAATTGCGCCCCGGTAAGTTTGAATCGCAGGTCTTGGTCTGTCTGTAGGTAATTCTAGTAAAGTAGGAGCATCTTTGAGTTGTTGTTTCCAGTAGTCAAGCTGTGTTTGCAGTACTTCTTTTTGCAACCATTGCCGTTGCCAAATCGCAAAATCGGCATACTGAATTGGTAGCTCAGGTAGCTCTGGCGACAAGTTATTGCAGAGGGCTGAGTAAATGGTTGCTAATTCCTGCATTAATACACCCATTGACCAACCATCAAAAACAATGTGGTGTATTGTTAATATCAAAGCGTGTTCTACCTCTTTGAGTTTCACCACACAAGCTCGGATTAAAGGAGAACTCGCAAGGTCAAAGAGTTGATTAACTTCTGTTATGACTAATTGGTGACAAGCAATTTCTCTTTCATTTTCAGGTAATTCTGTTAAGTCTACTACTGGCACGCTTAAGGTTAAGTTGTCAGCAATTACTTGGACTGGCTGCTCGTTAATAGTGCGGAAGTTGGTACGTAAGGCTTCGTGGCGAGCAATAATTTTGTTGAGGCTTTGCTCTAACGCCACGACATTCAACTGACCGTGAAATTTTATCGCTGTATGTTCGTTATAAAAAGGGTTATCTGGTTCCAACTGGTTTAATAACCAGAGTCGTTCTTGGGCAAAAGACAGAGGTAAATTCTGAGGGCGATCGGCTTTAATTAAGGGTAAATCTGTATCCGTAGCTGAATTTTCCTCTTGGAGTAACAAGATAATTTCTGCTTTATTCTGAACTAATAAGTCACGAGCTTCTGGTGTCAAGACTCCTTCTGGAGCATCAATACACAAGCGTAGGCTTTTTTCGCCGCAGGCATCATCTTCAACCCACAATTGTACATCCTGATTAGAAAGTTCTAATATAAATTGCTTGAGATTCATCTAATAATATCCTTTTTGATAAATTTCAACAGAATGTGTTAACAAGTTACAAGTTATTTTGTAAATATGCATTTTTTAGGAAGAATTCATGGCTTATATTTCTATCTTTTCTCTTCCATGTTTAGCCTTTTTTGTATTTGGCTTCTCCAACTTTATTGCTATCTCAGCTATTGTGGGCGATTCAAATAAACTGGCTACAGTTAATTTAATAGAGAAAGTATTTCGTAAGCGGGATAGCACTTGCACAGCTATTAAAGAATCTCCTCCTAATTCAAAAAAATTATCATGGATACCTACTTCTTTCACTCCTAATAATTCTTTCCATATCTCGGCAATTTTTTGCTCATCTGCATGACGCGGAGCTACATAAGCATTAGGTAAATTAGGTCTTGAATGCAGTGAAAATAATGTTTCTGACTGCAAAATCTCCGGCTTTGTTTGTAATGCATTTTCAGATTTGGAATCAGTCTGTTTCTGCTCAGATTTTGCGGTAAATGCGGCTGAAGCAGATGCTTGAGCCATAATAATCTGATGTTCAATTGCTTCAGTCTCAGGAAAAGCCGCAACTTGCATAAAATCCTGTTCGTGTAATACTTCAAACCACTGGTTTAGGATAATAAAAGGCTGACCTGGGCTGCGTCTTCTATCATCTAATGGTTTCAAAAGCAAACCCCAGCTAATATCAAAGTCGATTTTCGGCTGAGTTATTTCCCATATTAAAAGGAAGCCGCCAGGAGCTAATAAAGAGCGTACATGATGGAGAGTTTTATCTATATTTCGAGTAGCGTGTAAAACATTAGTGGCGATGATAACATCATAGCTGTACTTTTCAAAACCTTGCTCGGTTGGCGGTTTATCTATGTCTAGTAAGCGATATTCAACAAATGGATATTCCTGAAACTTCTTTTGCGCTTGAGTTAAGAAGCCGCTACCAATATCCGTAAAAGTATAGCTGGTTTGTTGGGTTGGCAACACAGGTAATAATGATTGTGTAGTTACACCAGTACCCGCACCGATTTCTAAAACTCTCAGCTGCACAGATGATGGTAATGATTTGATGAGCTGTTCCAAGCTGGAACGCACAATAGAGTTGTAGTAAGTAATTAAGGCTGATTCTGAATATGCAGGTTTGTTTTCTTTTTGGTAAACCAGTTCATTGAAAATTTCTAGTGGTTCTTGTTCGCCAACAACAATAGCAGCTAAATTTTCACCACAACTTTGGATTAAATCTAAATCTATTAAAGATGAATTAGCGAACCTTGTTCTGACTTGTTCTAAATGTGCGTTAATATAATCTTGTGAACATGGTACTAGCCTAGTAAATAACCCTTCTTGTTGCTGTAGTTGTTTTTGCTCGACTAATATTTGCAAAAATCTAGAAAACAATTGCTCATAGCGAGGAGAAATATTGTATTTCTGCAATAAATTCTCTAAAGAATGCTTGTCTTGAGGATTACTAAAAGCCCCTAATTGTTGGAATGCAGAGTTAATGTAGGCTATACATAAATTATCTAACCACTGTTTATTAACTTGATAAGTTAACTCGTCGAGTTCTGCATTTCTAACGCTTGCTTGCTTTTGACCTGCTTGTGTAAGCAGTGTCCACAATTGTGATGTTGGGGGTATTTGCGAATTTTCCCAAGCTGTTTTTTGTGGCGGGTCAATCCAATAACGTTGGCGTTCAAAAGGATAAGTTGGTAAGGGAATATGATAATACTCATCCTGGCTATAAAATCCAAACCAATCTACCTTGACACCAGCTAACCAAAGTTGACCAAATGTGTTGAATAAAACATGAATATCGGATTGCTTTTCTTGAGGATGGCGTACCGAAGTCAACACTATTTGTGTGGCTGCTTTGTCTGGATGCCTTTTAGTTAATGTAGTTAGTGTATGTCCTGGCCCTACCTCTAGTAAGACTTGCTCTGGCTTTGCTAATAACTTCTCAATACCAGAGGCAAATAGTACTGTAGAACGCAGATGTTGAGCGTAGTAGTCAGGATTTGTGGCTTGGATAACTGTAATCCAATTACCAGTGAGGTTGGAGATATAAGGCAGTTTTGGCGGATTTAAAGTAACTTTTTTAACTTGCTCTCTAAATGCCTCTAAGATTGGTTCCATCATTTGGGAATGGAAGGCGTGGGAAGTATGCAGACGACGAGATTCAATATCTTGAGCAGCCAGCTGATTTTGTAGTGCATCTATTGCTGCGATGGAACCGGAAACTACGCATTGTGATGATTGATTAATTGCAGCAACAGATAGTTCTTGTCTTAACAGAGGTTGTATTTTGTCTGCGGACAGGGGAATCGAAAGCATTGCACCTGTAGGCAGTTGTTGCATCATCTGTCCGCGTGCTGCTACTAGAGATAAGGCATCTTCTAAAGAGAAGACTTCTGCTAGAGTTGCGGCGACATACTCGCCAATACTGTGACCGATCGCAGCTTGTGGTTCTACTCCCCAAGACTGCCATAATTTAGCTAGGGCATATTCAATTACAAAAATAGCAGGTTGAGCAACACGTGTTTGTTGAAGTTGCCTTGACGCTTCATCAATCTTTTCATCGCTAGGATAAAGAATATGACGTAAATCTAATCCTAGTATAGGTTTGAGAAATTCTGAACAATAATCAACTTGTTCTTTAAATACCGCCTCAGTTTCATAAATTTCCCGCGCCATGTTGACGTACTGAGAACCCTGACCAGGAAACATAAAGACAACAGGCCGTTCTGTAATCTCTGTATAGTTGGAAAATACCTGTTTTGACTCTAGACCTTTAACAGCATCTTCTAAATCACGGCAAACTAACATCCGTCGGTAATTAAAACCCCGGCGACCACTATTAAGGGTATAAGCCACATCACCTAAATTAAGTTCTGGATACTCTTTTAAATGCGTAACTAAATTAGCCGTCGCCTTCTCCAACGCACTCATAGTCTTAGCCGACAGACACAAAAGTTGATAATTTCTCCTCTGCACGCCAGTTGCTTCAAGTCGGCAGAGCCGCCCAACGCACTGGCTCCCCTCTGCCCCTCTGCCCCTCTGCTCTAACACAGGAGTTTCTTCCAAAATGACATGAGCATTCGTCCCCCCCATCCCAAAGGAACTAACCCCAGCGCGGCGAGGAGTGTTATCTGTCTTCCATTCCTTCAGAGTTGTGTTGACATAAAAAGGACTGTTAGCAAAATCAATTTTGGGATTTGGTGTCTCGAAATGCAAACTCGGAGGCAGCATTTTATGTTGCAGTGCTAACACCGTCTTTATCAAACCTGCGACACCTGCTGCTGTATCCAAATGTCCTAAGTTAGTTTTTACCGAACCAATAGCGCAGAAACCTTTTTTATCGGTAGTTTGACTAAAAGCTTGAGTTAAAGCGGCAATTTCAATCGGGTCGCCTAGAGGTGTAGCGGTTCCATGAGCTTCAATATAGGAAATTGTTTCGGCATCTACACCCGCTAAAGTTTGAGCTTCGCTAATGACGGCTGCTTGACCATTGATACTAGGGGCAGTGTAGCCGACTTTCATTGCACCATCATTATTACTTGCCGAGCCTTTAATAATTGCATGAATATGGTCGCGATCGCCGATCGCATCCTGTAATCTTTTCAATACAACAATCCCAGCACCGCTACCGGCAATTGTTCCTTGTGCCTGAGCATCAAAAGCACGGCAGTGTCCATCAGGCGAAAGAATCATTCCCTCTTGATGCAAATAACCTACTTTTTGGGGAATGCTGAGAGTAACTCCACCAGCTAAAGCCATATCACATTCACAATTTAATAGACTTTGGCAAGCTAAGTGAACAGCAACTAAAGAAGTAGAACAGGCAGTTTGCACATTCACTGCTGTCCCAGTCAAGTTGAGTTTATATGCAACTCGTGTTGGCAAGAAATCTTTATCGCTGGAAATTGCTAACTGAACAGGGTCAACCCTTTCTAATAATTGATTATTAGAGTAGAGGTTTTGAAGAAAATACCTATTCATCCCCACACCACCATAAACCCCAATTAAACCATTGTAGGTTTGTGGGTCATAACCAGCTTTTTCTATTGCTTCCGAAGCCAATTCTAAAAATAAGCGTTGTTGTGGATCTATTAACTCAGCTTCTTTGGCACTATAAGCAAAGAAATTTGCATCAAACAATTCAATGTCTTCTAGAACACCGCTTGCTTTTACATAATTAGGATGACTCAGCAAATCTGGAGAAACCCCAGAGTTGATTAATTCTTCATCTGTCTGCCAGGAGATAGATTCTACACCATCTCGCAAATTCCGCCAAAATGATTCAATATCTTTTGCGCCAGGAAATCGACCAGCAACAGCAATTATTGCAATTTCTGAATTATTAAAGTTATTATTAATGGGATTTTTTGTCATCTTTTACCTTTTCTTTGAGCAAGATACTGCTGTCTAATTTGTAATTGTTGGTTTCTCAAATCTTTACTTTCGCTTGATGATTGAGGACGAGAATTATTTGGTTTTAATGTATCTGATTTTTGTAATTTAATACTTAAATATTCACTTAAGCTGTGGATATTTGGATATTTAAACATATCAACAATTGTAACTTCCAAGCCAAATTTTTCTTGCAATTGCTGATTAATTTTTACTAGCAGTAAAGAATGACCTCCAAGTTCAAAGAAATTATCATAAATTCCCACATTTTCTAATGAGAGTGCTTTTTGCCAAATGTCAGCAATGATTTTTTCTGTTTCTGTATTTGGCATTGCATAATCTGATAGTTTCTGATGTAAATCTGGGTTAGGCAGAGCGCGGCGATCTACTTTACCGTTAGGTGTCAGAGGTAGGGACTCTAATATCAGAAAAGCAGTTGGCACCATGTACCCAGGCAGTTTATCGATGAGGAACTGATGCAGTTCCTCTGTTGTGGGCGTTAAATCTTTTTGTGGTACGACGTAAGCAACTAAGCGTTTGTTACCCCCAGTTCCCTCATGAACGATGACACAACTATTCTGGACATCACTATGTTGCTCTAGTAATGTTTCAACTTCTGCCAATTCAATGCGAAAGCCCCGAATTTTTACCTGATTGTCAATGCGACCCAAGTATTCAATATTTCCATCGGCTAAATAACGTGCCAAATCCCCAGTTTTATACAGACGCTCAAAAGAGGCAGAGGGAAAAGACAGGTGTAATTTATCTTCTGCCCCCCTGCTCCCTTGCTTCGACTAAAGGGGTTGAGAATGAATTTTTCAGCTGTTAGTTCGGGGCGGTTAAGGTAGCCTTTTGCCAACCCAACACCAGCAATGTGCAACTCTCCGGGTACACCAACCGGAACAAGTTGCAAATACTCGTCTAAAATATAGACTTGAGTGTTGGCGATCGCTTTTCCAATGTTCGGTGATATTTTATCTTGTTCCTGAGCAACTACTAACCCAGAAGTCGTAACAACAGTATTCTCAGTTGGGCCATAATTATTAACTACTTGGAAGGAGATTAAATCTGATGGGTACTGATGCAGCCGATCTCCTCCAACCAGCATGGAACGCATTGCTAAACTTGCAGTTGGCCATTCCAAAGACAATAATTCCTCTGCCAGTGGTGTTGGCAGAAAACTGATAGTAATCGCCTTTGAAATCAACCAGTCTCGTAGCTTCACTAGGGAACCCAGAAGCTGAGGTTTAACTAAATAGATGCTTGCTCCTGCGGTGAGGTAAGGCCACAATTCCCAAACCGCAGCGTCAAATGCTGTTCCTGCTAATTGAGTAGCTTTGTCAGTTGAGGTGATGTTAAAAGTACGTTGATGCCAGAACACCAAATTGAGCAATCCTTGATGGGCAATTAACACGCCTTTTGGTGTTCCTGTCGAACCGGAAGTATAAATTACATAAGCTAAGTTATTCGCTTGTACTTCAATGATGAGATTTTCCTGACTGAACTGAGAAATCACCTGAGCATCAGTATCCAAACAAACTTTGTACTGAGCGAAGTCGAAGTGAAGCTTTGCTTGATTTCGAGGCAGTCTGTCCAGGAGTGAGTGCTGCGTCAGTAATACCCTAACTTGAGCATCTTCTAACATCAAGCGCAAACGCTCAGTTGGATATTCCGGGTCAAGAGGCAGATATGCACCACCCGCCTTGAGAATCCCCAATAGTCCCACAACC
The DNA here is from genome assembly GCF_034531035.1 of Nostoc sp. DedQUE02. NCBI lineage: Bacteria > Bacillati > Cyanobacteriota > Cyanophyceae > Nostocales > Nostocaceae > Nostoc > Nostoc sp. DedQUE02. Next base: position 10,122 of record NZ_JAVRBY020000032.1, read on the forward strand.
ATTTCTATTGAGCGTTCCACACAAATGCCTACTAGCACATCTGCAACCACACCCAAAGATTTGAGGTAGTGCGCCAATTGGTTAGCACGACAATTCAACTCCTTATAAGTGAGTTGTTCATTTTCAAAGACTACCGCCACTGCATCGGGAGTAAGTTCAGCTTGCTGCTCAAACAACTGATGAATACATTTATCCTGCGGATAATCTGCTTGAGTATTGTTCCATTCAACTAATAACTGCTGTTGCTCAACTTCTGTTAGTATTGGCAGTTGCGAAATTCGTTGTTCTGGGTTAGCAATAATACCTTCAAGTAAGGTGACAAAATGATCCGTCATCCGCTTAATGGTACTAGCATCAAACAAATCAGTGTTGTACTCCCACGCTCCTACCAGTCCACTAGAAGTGTTCTGCATTCCTAAAGTTAAATCAAACTTGGTAGTTTTACTTTTTACGTTGAGTGAACTGGCAGTTAACCCAGTTAATTCCAATTGTTGAGATATGGGCGCATTTTGGAGGACAAACATCACTTGAAACAGTGGTGTATGACTGAGGTCGCGTTCTGGTTGTAATGCCTCAACTAGCATTTCAAAAGGCAAATTCTGATGGGTGTATGCTCCCAAAGCGACTTCTCGAACACGAGTCAACAACTCGCTAAAGGTGGGATTGCCTGATAAGTCGGTACGCATGACTAAGGTATTGACAAAAAAGCCAATCAACCCTTCTATCTCGGAGCGATCGCGGTTGGCTATTGGCGAACCTACCAAAATATCTGATTGTCCGGTGTAGCGATAAAGCAAGGTATCGAATGCTGCCAACAGCGTCATGAACAGCGTTACTTCTTTGTCTTGGCTCAGTTTCACCAATCCATCAGTTAACTCCTTTGAGAGTGCAAACTGTTGATATGTGCCAGCGAAAGTCTGCAATGCTGGTCTAGGTCGGTCAGTAGGTAACGACAACAAAGCTGGTGCGTTGGCTAATTGTTGTTCCCAGTAACTCAATTGACTTTGCAGGACATCACCTTGCAACCACTGTCTTTGCCAAATTGCAAAATCTGCGTATTGAATTGGCAATGGTTCTAATGGCGACGGTTGACCTTGAGAATAAGCATTGTACAGTGCTGAGAGTTCTTGAATAAACACACCCAGCGACCAGCCATCAGAGACAATGTGATGCATACAAACTAACAGAGTGTATTCTGTCTCATTAAACACAAGTAATGTTGCCCTTACCAATACTTGTGTTGCTAGATCGAAGGATTCTTGAATTAATTGCTGTATTGTTTGCTCGCCGATTATCAAATTTTCGCACTCAACAACTTGCAGTGTGCAATTTATGTCTGTTTGAATAACTTGTATTGGTTCTCCATCAACTGTGATGAAGTTAGTACGTAAAGCCTCGTGGCGATCGATAATTTCAATTAAGCTTTGTTGTAGCGCAGATATATTGAGCGTTCCAACAAGACGCAAAGCTATGGGGAAGTTGTAGAAGGAACTGTTCGGGTTTAACTTGTCTAAAAACCATAGCCGTGTTTGGGCATAAGACAGTGGCAATGCTGCATTCTCTGTCCTCCTTAAAATGGGTGGAGAAGTTAATTCTAAGTCCTGTTGCTGCAACTGTTGAATATGTTGGGACAATTCAGCGATCGTTGGTGCAGCAAATAAGCTCCGCAATGGCAATTCTACTTTCAAGTTGCTACGTACACGGGAAACTAATTGCGTTGCTAGTAGAGAATGTCCGCCAAGTTCAAAGAAATTATCATGAATACCAACTCGCTCAACTTTCAGCACTTGCGCCCAAATTACTGCCAAGATTTCCTCAATTGGGTTACGTGGGGCAACATACCGATCTGATAATTGGCTGTGTAAATCAGGTGCAGGTAAGGCGCGACGGTCTAGTTTCCTGTTAGCAGAAAGCGGTAGAGCTTCCAAGATAACTATTGCACTTGGAACCATATACTCTGGTAGCTTTTCCTTGAGGAAGTTACGTACTTCGCTAATAGAAATTGTACTTCGACTTCGCTCAGTACAAGTCTGCTCTGGTTGCGGCACAATGTAAGCAACTAAGCGTTTATCGCCCGGTGTATCCTCACGGACAACCACACAAGACGCTTGTAAATCACTCATTTGACCCAGTACCGCTTCAACTTCGCCCAACTCAATACGGAAACCCCGAATTTTAACTTGGTTATCTATGCGTCCTAAAGATTCAAGTTTTCCGTCAGGTAAATAACGCGCCAAATCTCCGGTTTTATACAGACGCTCAGAATCAGAGAATTGGTTTTCTTTTTCTCCCCTGCTCCCCTGCTCCCCTGCTCCTCTGCTTCGACCAAAGGGGTTGGAGATAAATTTCTCTTGTGTTAACTGTGGACGGTTAAAGTAACCTTGGGCTAAAAGCGCACCTGCAATGTACACTTCTCCTTGAACACCCACAGGTACAGGCTGTAGATATTTATCGAGGATGTAAATTTGCGCGTTAGAAATGGGTCGCCCAATGGAAGGAAGTAGCGGCCAAGTGTCTATGAAGTCAGGCAGGGTATAACTGGTGGCTAAATGACTCTCTGAAGGCCCATACTGATTATGCAAAGTAATATCAGTCAGTTTGCTCAACCAGCCAGATATTGCTGGCGTAATTTGCAACTGTTCTCCAGAAGTAATAATTTCTCGCAACGCAGTGTTAACTATGTCATTTGCCAAAGCAACTTCTGCTAGTTGCTGTAAGCCGACAACAGGGAGAAACATTCTCTGAATTTGTTTCTCTTGCAGAAAACCTAACAATGCTAAAGCATCACGGCGTAATTCCTCTGTGATTAAGAACAATGTACCGCCAGAACACCAGGTAGTGAAGATTTCCTGGAATGAAACATCAAAGCTAATCGAAGCAAATTGTAGAGTTTTTGCGTCACGAGAAATTTTGAGATTGTCCCGATGCCACAAGATATGATTGCAAAGAGCAAGCTGACTCATAGCTATACCCTTTGGTTTGCCTGTGGAACCAGAAGTATAAATTATATAAACTAAATTATTGGGTTGTACGCCAGAAATTACGTTGTCCTGGCTGCACTGAGAAATTAATTCAGCATCAGTATCTATAAAAACAAGTTTCGCTTGATTTAGGGGCAGCCTGTCAATCAGTCGCTGTTGAGTTAGTAAAACTTTAACTTGAGTATCTTCTAAAATAAAGCTCAAGCGATCGCTCGGATATTCTGGATCAAGTGGTACATACGCTCCCCCAGCTTTGAGAATCCCCAGCAGTCCGATGAGCATTTCTAAAGAACGTTCGACACACAGACCAACTAAAGTATCTGGTTTTACACCCACTGACTGCAAGTAGTGTGCTAACTGATTAGCGCGGTAGTTTAATTGAGAGTAAGTTAGTTGTTGATTGCCAAACTCCACCGCTACTGCATCGGGTGTCAGTTCCACTTGCTCCTCAAATAACTGATGGATGGATTTATGTAGGGGATAATCTACAAAAGTATCGTTCCACTCCACTAATAACTGCTGTTGCTCAGGTTGTGTTAACAGTGGCAATTGAGAAATTCGTTGTTCTGGGTTAGCAGTAATAACTTCGAGCAAGGTGACAAAGTGACTTGTCATGCGATCGATGGTACTAGTATCAAATAAATCAGTATTGTATTCCCACAAGCCTACTAGCCCAGTAGGACTGTTTTGCATAATTAAGGTTAAATCAAACCGGGAAGTTGTACCTTTGATGAAGAAGGAATTGACATTTAGCCCTGTTAGTTCTAATCCAGATGTGGGTGCGTTCTGGAGAACGAACATGACTTGGAACAGTGGTGAATAACTCAGATCCCGTTCTGGCTGCAATGCTTCCACTAGCATTTCAAAGGGCAAATGCTGATGAGAGTATGCCTGCATTGCCATGTCTCGAACGCGACTTAATAATTCGCTAAAGGTGGGGTTGCCTGCTAAGTCAGTTCGCATGACTAAAGTATTGACAAAAAAGCCAATTAACCCTTCTATCTCCGAGCGATCGCGGTTAGCAATTGGCGAACCCACTAATATATCTTCTTGTCCTGTATAGCGATAAAGCAAGGTATCGAAGGCTGCCAACAGCGTCATGAACAAAGTTACACCTTGTTCTTGGCTGAGTTTGGAGAGCTTATTAGTTAGTTCAATAGACAGTGCAAATTCTTGATGTGTGCCGTTATAAGTCTGCACAGATGGTCTAGGTCGGTCTGTGGGTAACGACAATAAGGCTGGTGCGTCTTGAAGTTTTTGTTGCCAGTAAGAGAGTTGGCTTTGTAGTACATCTCCTTGCAACCACTTTCTTTGCCATAAAGCGAAATCTGCGTACTGAATTGGCAGTGGTGCTAAAGGTGACGACTGACCTATAGAATAAGCGTTGTAAAGTGTTGCTAGTTCCGAGATAAACAGACCCATTGACCAGCCATCAGCGACTATGTGGTGCATACAGACGAACAAAATATTTTCTGTGTCGGATAGCACTACTAATTTGGCTCTGACTAATGCTTCTTTTGCTAGGTCGAAGGGTTGGCTAAATTGTTGTTGCCCTAGTTGCTGTACAGCTATTTCTTGTTCATTTGCAGATAAATGTTTTAAGTCAACAATTGATAATATTCCCTGCCCCACTTCGGCTACGCTTAGTGACCACCTGCTCCCTGCTCCACTTCGGCTACGCTCAGTGACCACCTGCTCCCTGCTTTCTATTCCCCATTCCCTAATAACTTGAATTGGTTGTCCATCAATGGTGATGAAGTTGGTGCGTAATGCTTCGTGGCGTGCAATGATTTCTTGTAGGCTTTGCTCTAAGGCGTTAAGTTTCAGTTTTCCTGTTAAACGCAATGCTATGGGTATGTTGTAGAACGGGCTGTCTGGCTCGAATTGGTCTAAGAACCATAAACGCTGTTGAGCATAAGACAATTGTAAGTCTGCATTCTCTGCCCGCTTTAAGATTGGTGCTGTAGAAAGTTCTAAGTCCTGTTGCTGTAACTGACCAATTACTTGGGCTAATTCGGCTACTGTGGTTGTAGCAAATAACTCACGCAATGGTAGTTCCACTTTGAAAAGGTTGCGAATGCGTGAAACTAGTTGCGTTGCTAGTAGTGAGTGTCCGCCAAGTTCAAAGAAGTTATCGTGAATACCCACTTGTTCTACTTTCAATACTTGCGCCCAAATTTGCGCCAGCATTTCTTCAGTAGGTGTACGCGGGGCAACATATTTTTCTAACAGTGTGCTGTCTAATTCTGGTTTTGGCAGGGCGCGGCGGTCTACTTTACCATTAGAGGTAAGGGGTAAGGATTCCAGCAGTACAAAAGCATTTGGGATCATGTACTCTGGTAGTTCTGCCTTGAGAAACCCACACAGTTCTGAGACTGTAGGCGATTGTTGCACCTGCGGGATTACATAAGCCACTAAACGTTTGTCGCCCGGTTCATCTTCTCGGACTATCACCACGCTTTCCCAAATGGCTGGGTGAGAAGCTAGTAATGCTTCAATTTCGCCCAACTCAATTCGGAAACCGCGAATCTTGACTTGGTTATCGATGCGTCCTAAATACTCTAACTCGCCATTGGGTAAATACCGCGCTAAATCACCTGTTTTATATAATTTTTTAGAATTATCAAATGGGTTAGAAATAAAACGTTCTGCTGTCAGTTCGGGACGATTGAGATAACCACGCGCTACACCAGCACCACCAACATACATTTCACCCCCGACGCCTATCGGCACTGGCTGTAAATATTCATCCAGGACATATACTTGTAAGTCGGCTATTGGGCGACCTATTACACTTGCTGTGCTTTGCAAATCGGCTTTGGTCAATGGGCGGTAAGTGACGTGTACGGTGGTTTCTGTAATCCCGTACATATTAACTAACTGGGGTGAGGTGTCGCCGTGACGCTCAAACCAAGGCTGTAAACTATTGATTTCTAAGGCTTCACCACCGAAAATTACTAAACGTAAGTTCAAGTCGGTAGTAGTTGTTATTGACTGTTCGGCTTGAATTAATTGGCGGAAGGCAGAAGGGGTTTGATTGAGAACTGTGACTTTTTCTTGACACAATAAATTGTAGAAAGATTCAGGCGATCGCGTCACCAGATACGGTACTACTACCAGCTTTCCACCATACAAAAATGCTCCCCAAATTTCCCACACGGAAAAGTCGAAAGCATAAGAGTGGAACATTGTCCACACATCATCAGAATTAAATTTATACCAACCATCTGTAGCTGCAAACAGACGAGTGACGTTAGAGTGATTGACTAAAACACCTTTAGGCTTCCCTGTAGAACCGGAAGTATAGATGACATAAGCTAGATTATCGGGCGTTGTAGTGTTTTGGGGGTTTGAGAGACTGTTTTGAGCAATTTTTTCCCAATCGGTGTCTAAGCAGACGAGACGCGCTTGATGTTGGGGCAGAAATTCTACTAATCGCTGTTGGGTAAGTAGTACCCTCACTTGAGCGTCTTCTAGCGTAAAGCTCAAACGCTCTTGGGGATAGTCTGGGTCAAGTGGCACATAAGCACCTCCTGCCTTGAGAATACCAAGTATGGCCAAAATCATTAACAGCGAACGTTCCACGCACAAACCAACCAGTACATCTGCTCCTACACCTAGCGATCGCAAGTATTGAGCCAATTGATTAGCACGACAATTCAACTGCTGGTAAGTCAGTTGTTCATTCTCAAATACAACTGCTACAGCATCAGGGGTGCGTTTAACCTGCTCCTCAAATAACTGATGAATACATTTATCCTGGGGATAATCTGCTTGAGTATTGTTCCATTCCACCAATAATTGATGACGTTCTGGTGGACTCAACAGTGGTAATTGGGCAACTCGCGCAGTAGGATTAGCGACAATTGCATGGAGTAAAGTTTGAAAATGTTGCGCTATGCGACTAATGGTACTCGCATCAAATAAATCAGCACTGTAACTCCAAACGCCCTCCAAACCGCCTGCAACTTCCCAGTAGCCCACGTCCAGGTCAAATTTGACCATTTCATCAATTGGCAAAGAGATGTTCTCGATAGTTAAACCAGGCAAATCACCAAAAGATAGTGAGGCATCCTGGAGAGCAAACATCACCTGTACCAGAGGGTTACGGCTTAAATCTCGCTCTGGCTGTAACCTTTCTACCAACATCTCAAAAGGTAAATCCTGATGGGTGTATGCTGATAAAGTTGTCTGCCGTACTTGCGCTAAGAAGTCAGTAAAGCTTGGGTTTCCAGAGAGATCGCCCCTTAATGCTAAGGTATTAGCAAAAAATCCCATTAAATTCTTGAGTTGGGGACTGTTGCGGTTGGCGATGGGAGAGCCAACAACGATATCTGATTGACCGCTATAACGAGAAAGTAAGACTAAAAACGCTGCCAGTAGAGTCATGAATAACGTTGCGTCTGACTCCTGGCTCAACTGCTTGAGGCGTTGGGTGAGGTTGCGATCGAGTTGAAAACGCGCAACTCCACCTCGGAAGGTCTGAACTGGGGGTCGTGGTTTATCGGTAGGCAGTTCTAGCACACCAGAGACACCCGCTAACTGTTTTTGCCAGTAAGTCAGTTGGCGTTCTAGAACTTCGCCTGTTAGCCACTGGCGTTGCCAAAAGGCAAAGTCAGCGTATTGGATGGGTAATTCGGGTAGTGGATTGGGCAATCCTTGAATAAAAGCTGTGTATAACTGAGATAACTCACGGTTGAAGATTTCCAAAGACCAGCCATCGTAAATGATGTGGTGCATCTTCAACAGCAGTATATGCTGGCGATCGCTCAGTTGGAGTAAAGTGAATTCTACTAATGGCCCAACAGCCAAATCGAAAGCCTCAGTTGCAACTGACTCCACTATTTGCTGAATCTGGGTAGTTTGTTCAAGGGCTGATAAGCCTTGCAAATCATGGACTGGTAAAGTGAAGTCCATCGGAGGAGCAATTACTTGGATAGGTTTCCCGTCTACTGCGGGGAAAGTTGTTCTTAAAATCTCATGGCGACGTACAAGTTCGCTCAAACTCTGCTGTAGTGCAATTATATTCAGCGACCCTTCTAGCCGCAAAATCAGCAGCATATTATAAGAGCGACTATCGGGTGAAAGCTCGTGTAGAAACCAGAGACGTTGCTGGGCAAAAGATAGCGGTAGTTCACCGTCCCGTGACACTGGTTGAATCGACAATTGAGGAGCAGTTTTAACTTGCTTTGCTTGCTGTAAAAACAGCATAATTTCTTTTTTACGCGCAGCTATTTCCTGCCGCAGTGTTGGAGTTAAAACACCTTCAGGTGCATGACAACGCAAGCGTTCGCCATCAGCTTCTAGTTCAATATTCAAGCTTGTCAGTTGACGAATGAATTCAACAATGCTGTTAGTCATGCTTAAAACTCCACTACCTCACTACTAACTTCTTTAACTGATAAATCTTGTGTTACTAAATCTACGATTTCTATGTACGCTGCTATCCCGGCTACTGTGGGAGATTCAAATATCGTCTGTATACATAAGTTCAATCCAAAAACTGAGTTGATTTCTGACAGGACTTGAGTAGCTAGTAGGGAATGACCCCCAAGTTCAAAGAAGTTGTCCTTAACGCCAATGCGTTCAACTCTTAAGACTTCGCTCCAAATTTGCGCGAGTTGGGCTTCTATGGGGGTACGAGGTAAAACAAAGCCAGTAGAAAGATTCCTCGTGGCTGTATCAGGTGTTGGCAAAGCGCGACGATCTACTTTGCCATTGGGTGTTAAAGGCAGGGTATTGAGGATGACAAAAGCTTGCGGCACCATGTAATCTGGTAGCTTTTGTTGGATAAATTCGCGTACTAAAGGTACTAGCTTTTGGACTAACTTACCATGTAGAGGGTTGTTAGTGTAATCAGTCCAGGATTTGGTAGTGACGGCTGAATTATCCCAAAAAGCAATTGCGCGATGTGCTTGGTTGCGGCAGAACACAACATCATAGCAACCATCCTGGCTACTCTCCCACCAACTGGGGTGAACAGTGTAGCCGAGTTGCTGCCCCAACTGGTAAAACTGCTCTGGATCGATCCCAACTGTTGGCTGTTGTGCTAATAGTTGGCGCAGTTGCTCGACTGTCGCCACGCCTGGGGGATTTTCTAACCATTGACAAATCTCTAGTGCTTGCTGTACTCGTTGATTCGGTACGCGCCTGATTCCCAGCAGTTCTGGCTTTTCTTGTTGTAGGTAATTTTGAATTTGGGCGAACGAAAGCTTATCTAGTTGCCAATTTAACCAAGGAGCTACTGTCACTTCGGCTCCGCTCAGTGCAAGTGCTCGAACATCAGTACCGATATGGAGGGTAACATCATAACGGAATTGTGTTAACTCATTGAGGCTGTTACCGCGTTTGGGCTGAATCTCTACCCAACTAATCTGGGGAAAGCGTGGCTGAAGGGCAATGAAGAAACCCGGATCGATGACTAATTCTTCTTCAATAGCGACACTATAATGTACTTGCTGCTGCCATTGCTCAATCGTTTTGTTTGACTCTGCTTGGAACAACTGGACGGCTGCATGGTATGGTTCCAACAGAGGCAAGTTGCGGACATCCCCGACAAATAGTGTTCCCCGATCGCTAATTGCTGCGATCGCACCTTCAATTACTTGTAACAGATACTCAACGCTGGGGAAATACTGCACGATTGAGTTCAAAACTACAGTGTCAAAGTCTCCTTGAGGAATACCTTCAAAGTTATCTGCCATTTGATGCCGCAGTTGCACATGATTTAAACCCTCAACCGTGCTGCATACTTGCTCAACGTGCTGTATGGCGGCGATGGAATAATCGGTTCCCCAATACTGTTGGCAGTTTTTGGCAATGCGCGATAGCAATAACCCTGTCCCACAACCAATTTCTAATACACGCTGTGGCAAGTTTGCTTGAATGCGGCTCGTTGTATTTTCAACCCACTCCTGCATTTCCCACTCTGGGATTGGTTGCTTGGTGTACGAACTATTCCAACCAGCGATATTAAATGTTACGTCATCTGCGGATGCTTGATTATATAGTTGTTCGTAGAGCGTTAGCCAATCATTCACGTACTCACTCTGCCATTGAGCAACCTGCTGGGGTAACGTTTGACTATGAAGCGTAGGAACTAAGTAAGCTACCAGACGTTTACTTCGGCTTCGCTCAGTACAAGTATCACCAGGGGTGTCTTCTCTAACTACTACAACACTCTCTTGGACTAAGGGGTGTTGACTTAAAACGGTTTCAATTTCTCCCAGTTCGATACGGAAACCGCGAATTTTCACCTGATAATCTATACGACCGAGAAATTCAATATTGCCATCACTCAGGTAACGTACCTTATCTCCAGTTTTGTAAAGGCGATCGGAAGAGGCAGAGGGGTGGAGGGGCAGAGGAGAGGTTACAGTCAATTCTCCCTTGCTCCCTTGCTCCCCTGCTCCCCTGCCTCTTTGAAAGGGATTAGGGATGAATTTCTGTTGTGTTAACTCACTACGGTTAAGGTATTCTTTTGCTAGACCATCTCCCCCAATGTACAGTTCTCCGGGTACACCAATACCCACTGGCTGGAGTTGGGAATCTAACACATAGATTTGAGTGTTGGAAATTGGTTGTCCGATGGGAATAGTTGTCGCATTTTCACTGACTTCTTCCACCAAGTACCAGGAAGTGAAAGTTGTATTTTCTGTAGGCCCGTAAACGTGCAGTAGTCGCTGCGGCGCACCGTTTTTCAGCACTTCTTTTACCCATTTGGGATCGACTGCTTCGCCACCAAATAAAAGATGTTTTAGCGAACTGAAAGCAGAGGGAACTTCCTGAGCAATTTGATTGAATAAAGCAGTCGTCAAGAATAACACGCTGATGCGTTGCGATCGCATAAAGGCGGCTAAATTTCTGGGCGAAAGTGACAACTCTTTACTCACTCCTACCAACCGCGCACCGTTGAGTAACGCTCCCCAAATCTCGAAAGTGGCAGCGTCAAAGGCGCAATTTGCTGCCTGTGCAATGACATCTGTTGGTTCTATGTTGATGTAGTTTGTGTTCAGCACTAAGCGATTTACGGCTCGATGAGTTACCGCAACTCCTTTGGGTTGACCAGTTGAACCGGAAGTGTAGATGACATAAGCGAGATCGTCAGCTGTGACTTGGGCTGTGGGGTTTTGCTGACTTTCTTGAGCGATCGCTGCATTGGTATCAAAGCAAACAACACACCCTTGATGTTTCGGAATTCCATCAGCTAATTTCTCTGTTGTCAACAGCACCGATAACTGCGTATCTTCTACTATAAAAGTTAAACGCTCTTTAGGATATTCTGTATCCAAAGGCACATACGCTCCACCCGCCTTGAGAATTGCCAGTAACCCGACAACCATAGATACAGAACGTTCAACACAAATACCTACTAGCACGCCTGGTTTTACACCTAGTTTTTGCAGATAATGTGCTAATTGATTTGCCTGTATATTCAACTCCCGATAGGTAAGTTCTTGTTCTCCAAACACTACGGCGACTGCATCAGGAGTCCTTTCAACTTGGACTGCAAATAACTGATGGATACATTGGTTACTGGGATAATTGGTATAAGTGTTGTTCCACTCTACTAACAATTGCTGCTTTTCTTGTGCTGTCAGTAGCGACAATTCATTAACTGGTTGCTCTGGGTTGCTGACAATGGCCGCTAACAAATTTTGGAAATGCTGCATCATGCGGGCGATTGTCTGTGCATCAAATAAATCGCTGCTGTAATAGCAAATCCCTTCCAGACCTTTGGAAACTTCAAAGAAGTGAACTTCTATGTCAAACCGCACTCCATTAAGTCCCCAAGGCATTTCTTCTACTTTTAAACCAGGCAAATCCCAAGGGTCAACGGGAGCATTTTGCAGGGCAAACATCACTTGTACCAGTGGGTTGCGGTCTAAGTTGCGCTCAAGGTGCAATTCTTCGACTAACATCTCGAAGGGCAAATCTTGATTGTCATAAGCGTTTTGAGTAACTTGCCGCACCTGCTCTAATAAAGCTTGAAAGGTCGCTTCTTGAGAAAGATTGAATCTCAGTGCCAGAGTATTGACAAAAAATCCAATTAACCCTTCTATTTCTTTGCGATTGCGATTGGCAATTGGCGAACCGACTACAAGATCCGTTTGTCCAGTGTAGCGAGATAGTAATACAACAAAACCAGCCAGCAGTGTCATAAACAAAGTGCCGCCTGAATCTTGGCTCAGTTGTCTCAAAGCAGCAGTCAGCTTACTATCTATTTGAAATCGCTCTATTCCTCCTCGAAAAGTCTGGATAGCTGGGCGGGGGTAGTCTGTAGGTAGTTCTAATACAGATGGCGCTCCTGCTAACTGTTGCTTCCAGTAGGTTAACTGACGCTCTAGTACTTTCTGGGTTAGCCATTGGCGTTGCCATAAGGTAAAGTCAGCATACTGTACAGGTAATTCTGGTAATGCCACAGAACTACCTGTAGTAATGGCTCGATAATGGGCAGACACTTCGCGGATCAAAACACCTTTTGACCAACCATCAGCAGCAATATGGTGAATGGCAAACAGGATTACATACTCATCCCTCGCAACTTGCCATATCTTTACCCGTAACACAGGATCTTTCGCCAAATCAAATAGTTTGTAGGCTTCTTTAACTGCCTGTTGCTCTACTTGTTGCCAAGGTTCTGCTACATTTTGGAGATCCACCACTGGTAAAGTTATGCTGACATTAGACGCTATTACCTGTACTGGCTTGTTATCCTTAACCTGGAAGCAAGTACGCAAAACTTCATGACGCTGCACAATCTTCTGGAACGCTTCTTTTAAAGCTTGAATGTTGAGATTGCCGACTAGACGCACAGCGAAAGGTATTGTGTAGGCTCCACTTTCACCTTCCAATTGATGCAGAAACCACAGGCGTTCCTGCGCCCAAGACAGAGGGATATCTGCGTTCCTAGTAACGGGTGCGATCGCTGGAAGTATTAAACCCGAACCAGTTTGAAGTTGAGTTGCGATCGCCTCACTTAAGGAGGCAATTGTTGGCGATCTAAATAAAGACTGTACGGGTAAAGAAGTTCGGAAAGCCAAGTTTATCCGAGACACCACTTGAGTAGCTAGTAGAGAATTTCCTCCCAACTCAAAAAAGTTGTCGTGAATGCCTAATAGTGGAACTGGCATCACGTCTTGCCAACATTGAGCAATTTTGAGTTCTATCTCGTTGCGTGGTTCTATCCTTTCCCTAATTTCTTGAGAGTTAATTTCCCTAATGAGCCTGGCGCGATCGATTTCGCCGTTTTCCAGACAAGGTATTTCGGGTATTTTTATTAGGTTACAGGTGCAAGAATTTCCAAACCTATCTTGCAATCGTAAGTCTGGTAATTTAACAGCCTCGTTACTATTAGTAGTGAAATACGCAGTTAACTTCTGTAAATTAAAAGCTGACGACTGCAAACGTTGAATATTTTGGCTGCTACCATCCAAACCTATCAATAGATGCGTTGGCTGACGTTGTAAGCTGGCAAGCATTGAAGATATTGCTTGGGAACAAGACATCACACAGTAGCCTTTGGCACGGAGCAGATTTTTCATCTGATATCCTTGTCCTTGGCTCATGCCTATGTTATTCCACATACTCCAACTCAAACAATAGCTGGCTAATTTACTATGGGAATTTTGGTAATGAGAAAAGCAGTTAAGGAAACTATTAGCAGCTGCATAAGCCCCAACAGTGATACTTCCAAAAAAGCCGTGTGCTGAAGAAAAATTGATGAAAATGGTGTCTCTATTATCTTTCACTAATTGATGCAATACCCAAGCACCCAACACTTTAGGACGCAGTACTGCTGCTAAGTTCTCCTGAGTTTCTTCAACTACAAGTTGTTCGTGAAAAGTTCCAGCTAAATGAAGTATTCCATCAAGGTTATTTCCCCATCGAGATTTAGCTTTTTCAACTATTATCTGCAACTGTTTTAAATCGCAAATATCAACAGCTTCGTAAATTATCTCGCCACCAAGTTGTTCTAATTCCTGATACGCTGCCAAGCGTTTTGCAGTATTGCCTTCTGCCTCATGCCATGTATGTTTTGGCGGTAGAGGATTTCTGCCAACCAGTAGTAATCTAGCTTGATAATTTTTCAGCAAATACCGTGCAATTTCAATACCTATACCACCGAGTCCTCCGGTGATTAAATAAGTTCCTTCTAGCTTGAAAATAATTGATGATAATGGTTCCTTTGTCAAATCAATTTTTTCTAAACGAGGAACGAAACGCTGCCCATTTCTGTAAGCAACCTCGCGTTCTTTTGAAAAAACTTGCATTTCTTGGAAAATATCATTCCCATTTTTTTTAACTTCAGCAAAAGGCAAATCAATATGCCGACAGTTGAAATTTGGTAGTTCTTGGGAAATGGTTTTTAACAACCCTAATACTGTTGATTTTTCGTAAGCTACGGGGCTATCTGAAACAATCGATTGAAGATGAGAAGAAATAAATAATAATTGAACTCCATTATCAGCACCCTGAACTTTGGCTAAAGCTTGAACTAGGAACAATAAACTATACATTCCATGTTTTTGTGCTTGTTCAATAGCATTAAGGCTTGTGACTTCGCCAATATACTTGTCATAAGTCCATAGGTGAAGAATTTGTCCAATAATAATATTATCTGCTGCTAGAGATTCAAGTAATAGTTGGTAATTTTTAGGGTTGTCTGGAGTAATTGTATAGCTTGAGCGATTAATTTTACGGAAATCTTCTCCCAGAGAAACAGCGATATATGGCAGATTACATTCGGATAATATTTGACATAAATATGTCCCCAACCCGCAAGAATCTAGAAATACTAGAGTGTAATTAATAATATTTAAAGAAGAATTAAAAGTAATAGGAGATTTAGGCTGCCATACTTGGCGGTAGAACCAATCAGGAATAGTGTTGGCGTTAGCCAGTAATATGTCAATTCGTTTAATAATTGATTTAAACTCACCTTTATTAAAACGCTGACTCAGTTGAGAACGCTGAATTTTACCAATAGCGGTTTTAGGAATGATTTCTTTATTTACTGGAATTAAATAATCTGGGTTTACTCCCACCTTGTTGACAACAGCAGTGCGAATTTCCTTAATTAGACCTAGTAAACTCGCATCGTCAGTCTGGGAAGTATTGAAAAAGATAGCTAGTTTATCGGTATTTATTTCTGGTTGTCTCACTCCGCAAGCGGCTGTGTAAGAAACTTCTACTCCCTGAATTTCTTCAACAGCCGCCTCAATTTCGTGACAGTAATAGTTCAGTCCATTAATAATAATGACATCTTTCTGTCTTCCAGTAATAGTTAAACGCCCTTGATGAAGAAATCCTAAATCTCCAGTATTAAACCAACCATCGCTTGTAAAAGCTTCTTGACTTGCTTGGGAATTTTGATAGTAACCAGAAGTTACAGAAGCACCTTTGACTTGTAGTTGTCCAATTGTTTGTTCTTCAACTACTTGGTTTTGGCCATCGACAATTCGCATAGCAAAACCAGGAATAGGTGCGCCCACTTCCACAAATTTTTGCTCGTCTGTAGTTGCATCCAATAAAAAGCTGTCAGAATAGGTAACGCCTGAAGATGTTTCAGACATTCCCCATGCTGGGTGCATTGCTGTGGTGGATAAATGGAATGGTTCTAATAACTGCAAAAATTTTCTTGCTGTTTTGGCTGCGATCGCTTCACCGCCGTTGAGCAGAAATCGCATCGAAGATAAATCCCATTTAGAACTTACCTCGGTTTTGAAACTTTCTAGTTGTTGATCGATCAGCCCATAGGCAAAGTTAGGAGACCAAGTAATCGTAGCTCGATAATGAGAAATCCAATCTAACCACTTTGTAGGTTGTTGTAAAACTAGATTTGTAGGAGCCTGAATTTGCTGGCAACCTAGATATACATCCCGAATATGGAACATCACTAAACCGCCAACATGGTCTAGGGGAAACCAATTCAAGGAGACATCTTCTTGGGTAAAGCTGTTGAACATGGCACTCCCAGCACTACGACTAATCAAACTGCTATGACTTTGCATGACAGCTTTGGGTGTACCCGTGCTTCCAGAAGTCAAAAGCAAAATTGCTAAATCCTCTGGCTGGCTGGGATGCCAATTAGAGTCCGGTTCGTATTCGCGTAAATGGTCAATAGCCTCAACTTGAAAGCTTTTTAAATTTAAAAGCTTTGATAAATTACAAATCTTAGGAGCTAACGAAGTACTTGTCAGTACAAGCGGTTTCTTTAACATCTGCCAAGTGTTTTGCAGCTTGCTGATAGTACTATTGACTTGCTCGTAAGTTGGGGCAATAGATATTGGTACTGGAACAAAACCGCCTAACACACAACCCCAAAAAGCACAGATAAAATCTTGATTATCTTCTAGTTGAAAAATTACCTTATCTTGAGGTTTGAGTCCTAGCTTTCTCAATCCAGCTAAAATTCGTTGGGCATCCTGCCATAATTCTTTATAAGATTGAACTTTTTCGCTACCATCAGGTTGAATATAAATAATACCTCTAGTCGAACATTCAGCAGCTTGTTTTAGTACTTGTGTTAAAGTTTTAGGAGCATTTTGAGGTAATTGTAAAGGCTCACCATAACTAATAGCTAGTTTTTTGGAAGAGGACGAACTACTTTTTTTAATTTGTTGATTAGGTGCGGTTACTTGTAATTCTTGCTGGTAATTTTCAGAGTTGAATAATTGAGTTTCACCCAGTAAATCTTCTAAATGTACAGGAGCAATACTTCTAACTCTTGGTTCGGCAATTACTGTAACACGCTCAATTTCTGATAATGACTGTAATTGCTCTTCTATGTGACGTGTTAAGCCAGAGTCAATAACTTCTAAACTAGATAGAGTAGCTTCGTCTACTTGCCCTGTATCTTTCAAGGGGATAGCGGATACTAGTGCGATCGCCTTTGGTATTCGTTCATTAGGCAAAATTGTTTGCAAATGAGATAGCAATTGCTCTGGCGTAGATAAACCTGATGGAACTATATATGCAACTAACTCCTGTTTTAAATCTTTTGTTTGTCTCTCTAGTACTACACAATCATCTACATTTAAACTTGACAGAATAGCAATTTCTATTTCTTTGGATATATAACTTTTATTGCTTGTATTTGCTAAATTTGTATTCTGATTATCTAACTGCATTAGCTTTTATATCCTAATTAGAATTAAATTATGCTGGTTATTTTAGTTGGGCAAGAGAAGAAAATGCCTGCTTTTGGTTCCACATTATGCAGAGTTTCATCATAAATTTTAATAGGTATAGTTTCCATTACTTAATTCACTTAAGTTAATAAAAGCTCAGATTTAATTTAAAAAAAACTTTATTTTTAATCAAGACAATTGGCACAATCAAGCCACTGATAGCATCACACTCAACGGACATATTAGCTAGAGCCAATCGTTTGTTAAAGACCAGTTGTGTGAGACTTGAGCGCCAGAACTCCATGAATAATTCCATTGTCCGTTAGAAATTACTAGTAAAAATCAGTCGAATTTAATTAATATAGCTGAAACTTACAGTTAAGTTATTCATTTGTAAGTAGAACAATGTGGAAAAACCAAACTATGTTAAGAAAAATTAAATCGACTCAAACTCTCTTCCCTCTTACTTCCTGCCTTCTGCCTCCTGTCTTATCCCAATGATAAATATTCACATCGACCTACTTATGTATTTACTTATTAAATAGATAATCTCAGGTTTACCAATAAAACACAAGGACAGTTAAGACAGTTAAGAAAATAAAACAGCTAAGACAGTTAAGACAGTTAAGACAGTTAACTAGATAAAATATCCGTTACAAAATTTAATTATGAATAACGAACAAAGGGATTATTTTCATATTCCCTTTGTTCGTACCACAAAGAGGAGAAAACTCATTCTTGCAACTGCGCCCAAATTCTTTGACAGTGTTCCATAATTAGCCCTTTAATACAAGCGTTATAATCACGAAAATGGCGCTAGAAAGACCCAATCGAGTAAATTTTTTAACGATCGCATCTATTTTAGTAGGCAACAGGCAAGAGGCAATAGGCAACAGTTAAGAAAACTCTTTGATTTGTACTGATTTTTTTTATAAATCAAATATGAGTTTTATAGCTCAGTCTTGATTACTAAATTATAAAAATGCAGGCTCTTCGTTGCTCAAGTTTTGAGGAATTTCCTTCCTAAAAAAAATCATCGCGCTTCGCGCACAAAGCAAGTCAGTATGGCTACGCCAAGCTGCGCGAACAGAAATCAAAGCGGATTCCTATATATTATATATATTATAAAATTCATTCTTGGATAAAAGAAATTTACTTTATTGATCTCAACCTTTTGAGAATGCCCAGATGCTTTGAAACCCCCATTTCTTTGCAGGAAATGGGGGGAAGGGGGATTAGGCTTCTGAGGCTTAGATGTTAGCAATAATACTTTTCAAATAACCTCTGAGGCTGTGAACGGCGTGAGATGTTCCACTTGGGGAAACCCCAGGCGCGAGATCGTGTTCAGCTATTTTGGTTGATTAGGGGGATTTCCTTGGGGGGATTCTCCACGATCGCCAGGAGGATGAGGTGGAACACCTAGTGCGTCGATCAATTTTTGTTCAGTGACACCCAGCTTTGCGGCGGCGGCGGCAAAATCTGGTCTAGGTGGACGTTGATTGCGATCGCCTGGAGTTGGAGGATTAGCAGGAACTCCCAATGCTGCCTTTAACTGTGCTTCTGTGACTCCTAACTTTGTGGCGGCGGCGGCAAAATCTGGTCTAGGTGGACGTGGCTGTTCGTTTGATGGTTGTGGCGGTTGTTGCGCCTGTGCAATTTGATCGAATTGATTAGCGGCATTTGCTTGATTGAGTGAAATAAAACCAAATGTACCAACCAAAAAAGGAATCGTTGCTATAGCAAACACTCGACGAATATTCATAAAAATCAGCCTTTAAAAGGTAGGGTGTTCATATTTCTAATTGAGCCACTCCAAAATTACAGCTTGCCTATTTTAAAAATTACAGTTTTGTAATTTGAACAAAAAATAATGAATTTAAAATAGAAAAATATGTAAAGTCATAAAAGCTTGTGAACGTTCTATTTGTCGAAGATGAAGCGAAAATTGCTAACTTTGTCCGGGCTGGATTGAAGGAGCAGGGATTTGTTGTAGACTACTGCGATAACGGTGATGACGGATATCTGCGAGCATTAGACAACGAATATGATGTGATTATACTCGACATTATGATGCCGGGAAAGGATGGACTATCGATTCTAAAACTATTGCGGCGGCAAGGTCGGAATGCTCCGGTGATTTTGTTGACGGCTCGGAATGAGCTAGACGATCGCTTGCAAGGGCTAAATTTGGGAGCGGACGATTACATCGCTAAACCGTTTTTTGTGGAAGAGTTAGCGGCTAGAATTCATGCGGTTGTGCGCCGGAGTGTGAGCAATCGCCAAAATCTACTTTGCGTTGGCCCGATCAAACTCGATCGCATCACCAGGGAAGTCACTTGCAATCAGCAGGCGATAGAACTCACCAGCCGCGAGTTTAATCTTCTGGAATATCTCATGCGTTCTCCCGGACGGGTTTTCACTCGTACCCAAATACTGGAGCACGTTTGGGGCTACGACTTTAATCCCAACACCAATGTTGTGGATGTTTGTATCCAGCGAATTCGTAAAAAAATTGACCCGATTGATGAAGCAGTCTGGATTGAAAGCATTCGTGGGGTTGGATATCGATTTCGCAAGCCAGATTCTTGATCATGAAACTCCCTTCGTTTCGACTCCGCCTTGCTCTGTTGTCTGCGGCTCTAGCTGGAAGCACATTAGTTGGTTTTGGCGCGGTTTCCTGGTTTCAGATTTACAATGCTAAGATTAGCCGCCTGGATGCAGAATTATTAAATCACTTGATGCGCGCAACTCCGAACTTCGTTCCACGAGAGGAACCTCCGGTTGGTGCAGCGTCTCCCAGAAGAGAATTGAGCAAAGAAAACTCAGGCGATCGCGGGCGATCGCAGTTTTACGAAGATTCATTATCTTACTCCTTCGGAACCAATACAAAAATCCCCGTCGCCCTATTGGTGCTTGATGCAAACAACAACATAGTTTATAAATCAAACTCCTTACCTGCCGACCTTGAGCTAAATCGTCTGTTGCTTAAGCGTCTTGAGTTGACACCTCTACCACCGCCCCCAAAAAGAGAACCACCACCTTTACCCTCCAATGCAAATCCATCCTTGGAGCGGCCACCGCTAATACGTCCACGCCCACCTCAATTTGTCACTGAGCAGACAGCAACCGCAGTCTGGCGGATTGGGGCAGCTAAATTTCCCAATGCTCAGATTGCCATTGCCGTAAGCTTGCAAGCCGTAGATCAAGAAATGGCTACCATTCGCAATATCTTCCTGGTTTCAATTCCGGGAGCATTGCTGTTGGTTGCGGTGGGAGCATGGTTGGTTTCTGGTGGTGCTTTGCGTCCCATCCGTCAATTAACGGGCGTTATTCAACAGGTAACTGTCAAAGGACTAGATCAGCGAATTCCCATTGGGACAACTGATGTTGAATTTGTCGAACTGATTCAGGTATTTAACTTAATGTTGTCACGCTTGGAACGCAGTTTTACGCAAGCTTCCCGCTTTAGTGGTGACGCGGCCCATGAATTAAAAACCCCACTGACTATTTTGCAAGGTGAACTAGAACGAACACTCCAACAGGTTGATCCCGGTAGTGAAGTGCAACAGCGCTTAAGCAACCTGTTGGATGAGGTGCGCCGCCTGAGTGGAATTATGCGAAAACTTTTGTTGCTATCTCTGGCAGATGCCGGAAAAATGAGCTTGTATCTGGTTGAAGTGGATATGTCTGAGTTGCTGATGGAGATGCTAGAAGATGTGGAAATGCTAGCTCCCCATTTGACTGTGCAAACTGACTTTATTGATGGGTTGCGGGTAAAAGGCGATCGCGATCTTCTGATTCAAGTTTTGCAAAACCTGTTCAGTAATGCGATCAAATACAATCTCCCCAATGGTTGGATACGAATTCGCACTCATCAAACTCCAACAACTCTCCAGATCACAATTGTCAATGCATCAAAAGATATTCCTTTAAGTGAACGTAATCGCATTTTTGACCGATTTTATCGCGGCGATCCCTCACGTAACCGCAAAATAGAAGGAATCGGGCTAGGACTCAGCCTAGCCCGTGAAATTGCCCGCGCACATCGTGGCGACCTCACCCTTGACTTAACATCTGCCGGTCAAACAGCATTCACCCTCACCTTACCGATAAAGTTACAGAATTGAGCGATCGCTCGGTACTGATATAGCAATACGCTTGGGTTAAGCAAATTTAATCTGTTAAGGCAGGCTGTTCTTGAGCAGGGGGAGAGAAAAAAGCTTAACTGAACTGTATTGACTGAGATAGGACTCATATTTGATTTTTGAAAAAATTCGGTATACCTCAATCTTCTGAAATCCTGTTGCCTATTGCCTTTTGCCTATTGCCTACTAAGCCAAGTGATTTCAGTAATCAAACCGGATTCCTATATTAATTAAGTGGACGCAGAAGTGTAATTTTGCCCAGATGCGTCTCTTGACTGAGTTGCGCCACGTAGAGATTTCCATTGGTGGGATTCTCAACCAAATCTAATGGACTTGGGTTAAAACCAGTGAAGCCAGTAATACCCGTTTGGAAATTTACAATATCCAAGTTTGTGCCACCTGGTGTTAGCACAATGATGTCTTTCCCAACACTGAAGCGTGTCACCAGCAGTTTGCCTTGCAGCTGACTACCTAAAACATTACTACGATATTCAATGATGCCGTTAGGTGAAAAATGCTCTCCGAAATCAAAGGCAATACCCTTCCAATTTCGGTCAGGTAGCGTACCAATGGGATATTCATTTACCTGAACTGGGTCTGTAGCAGCTGTGGGATTTCCCCCACTCAACACCCACTCACAACGCTTCGGATTGGGATGACCATAATAACCATTTTTAACAACGCGAAACAGAAAGTCTCGCTGCGTGCCTATACTGCTAAGACCAGGCACAGATGGACTGGTATAAGCCCCATTAGTAGCTTTATCAATCCGGTTTTGGCAGGCAAGAGGTAAGGGGATAGGTGTATTTGGCGTATTGCCACCAGCAGCTGAACCATTAGTTGGCACATATAACTGACCATTAGTGTGCCAAACCAGATCGTAGGCATTACGTATACCGCTAGCAAAGATAGTGACAGGCACTCCCAGATTAAAGGGGTTATAAGTACCTCCATCCTCCGTCTTAACGCTCAAAGGAGGTGAGGTAATTTTGGACAGGTCAACTCGTAATACAGCAGCAGTTAATAACCGCTCAGGACGATTACTCCAGGCAGTGTTTGGTGCGCCCGTACTACTATTACTACCTTGTAACACATACAGCACATTTGGCTCATTAGGCTTAAACTCAATGCTATTGGTTAGATGATCCCGGCTAGATCGCGGTAAATCAATCACATAGTCTTTGACTGTCTCTAAATTGATACCGCTCAATCGAGTAATTTTACCACTCCATTCTGGTGCATCAACATTTTCATTCCAGTAATAGTTATTTGTTACCCAGAGAATTAGGTTGCTAGCATTTGTTGATGAGGGATCAAAGTGCATACCAATGATAGTTCGATTACCACCATTTGCAGTCTGCAATGAGGAAATGGTTTGTGGCGTACCCAGAGTACCATCAGCATTGATCGGAAAACGCAAAATCTCACCTAGTAATGTGGCAGCATAGAGTTTTTTGTCAGGGCCAATCAATACTGTGGTGTAAGATTTGGCAGGTACACTTGCTAGTGAGATTTGCTCAAAATTAATATTGCTGCCTGTGCTTACAAAGGTTCCTGTTGTGAAACTGATGCTATAGGGTAAGAATGCAACACCATTGCTATCTTTAATCCCGTCGGTGATTTGTAACAGATATTTGCTATTATTCTTCAGACGATTTATTGGAGACACCACAATTACATCTCCGCCACCAGAAGTGTTGTAATTGGCATTGACTTGTGTATTAGTGCTGCTGTCTATCAGTTTGATAGTTGAGGCGGAAATGCTATTAACTGCAATCCCACTGTTGGGAAGATTTACGTCTGCTGTAATTGATATATCTGGCGACACATTTGTTTGACTATCAGTAGGATTGCTCGTTCTGACCGACGGATGATTACCTGCTGCGATCGCAATATAGTTGAGCTTGGTATTATTACCACTTTTAGCATCAATTGTGAGCTTGCCGTCGTTAACATTAACAATTCGGGTAACTACGGTAAACTTTTTGGTTGCTGTTGGTACAAAGCCAGAAATAGCAGCCGTACCTTCTATATTAATCTGATGCTTACTATCTAAAGCATTACTAGCATCACCGACGCTAACAGTGACATTGTATGAACCATTAGATAAAGCATATTGCCAAGCCGCAGGTATCTTTACTCCTGGCCCCGAACCGTTAACAGGATATTGCAGATGAATCAGTCTATTTAATCGCTGATCGATGTTACTTTGGTTGCGATCGCGTGTATTGAGTTGGATATCAAGAGGAGTGGGTGTAGTATTGCCTAAGCTATCTTCACGCACCCAACCAAAGCCTCTAGTATCATTGTAGGCTTGACCAATGTCTTTAATATATCCAGATGGTACAGAAACGTTATTTGGTTGAAAAGTAATCGCTTGAACAATTGCCAATACCAGTATTCTAGGTTTGAGGTTGTAAATCATATATATACCTTGCCGTTGTAGTCGTAGTTGATACGTGAGTAGTCTATTGACATTAACCAACTGCAATGATTATTCCTGGCAATCTTTTACTGGCCAAAAACGAACACGATGACCCCGCTTGCAATACGGTTCGGTTAAAGGGGAAAGGGAAAAGGGGAAAGGTTTTGAATACATCCTTTACCCTTTACCCCTTACCCTTTCCCCGACCACAAGGAAAATAGCTCGGTTGTCCGTTCACTCCATTCACCAACGTTAGAGCGCACAGCATTCTGTTATTGAAGAAGGCAGCCCAATGAAAAAACTTCACCACCAAGTATAAAAAAGGGGCTGGATTGAATGATATTAATAAAAGCCAGAATGCTTTTAATTTAAGTAGTGTGTAATTAATAAATTAAGTATGTTCAATTTTTTAATCGATCCATAAGAATAATCTGCATAAAATTTATCCTTATATGAATTTTATGCTTCAATCTTAAAGATGAAATATAAGGAAGTTGTGAGGATTTTTACAGCTTTACTGACAACAGTGTAGAAGCAATAAGTAAGCCGACGGAAATAAATATAACTATATTAAGAAGGGTAAAGGGTAAGGGGTAAAGGGAAAAACTTTTCCCCTTTAACATGAGTTCCTTTCCCCATACAAAACTTTACATAGTTCGGTTTAATTGCGTCTACTTACTTACAATACTGTGTACAAATCATTTAGCAAATGTTTGAAATTACGTAACCCCCCTAAATTTATTTTTTACGGGAGAATTATCACATAATTAATTCACATAAGATTTACATAATATTTATGGGGTCTACATCAATAGTTAAACTTACAGACGAAGGACAAAGCGATCGCACTTCTTCCCAATCTGGTAATTGTGGTAATGCATCAGGGGCAAATTTAATCAATATCTGCCAGCGATAACGATTGGCTACTCGTAAAATGCTCGCTGGTGCTGGGCCTAATATCTCGAATTCTTCTTCTGTACTCAACGCTGTAGCAATAACTTGCGCGGTATTTTGTACTTGAATCGGGTCAAGACTACTTAAACGCAACAAAATTAACCGCCCAAAAGGAGGATAATTAAGTGCTTGGCGTTGTTCTAATTCAGCTTGAGAGAAAGAGTAATAATCGTGCGATCGCACTGCTGTAATTACCTGATGCTCTGTAGTATAAGTCTGCACAATTACCCTACCCGGATCTTCACCTCTACCAGCACGTCCAGCGACTTGAGTCAAGGTTTGAAATGCCCGTTCGCTGGCACGATAATCTGATAAATTTAGCAATCCATCGGCGGCGACAACGCCCACAAGTGTCACCTGTGGTAAATCCAATCCTTTGGTGAGCATTTGCGTACCGACTAATAAATCTGCTTCGCCGTTGGCAAACCGAGTGAGTAGGGTACGATGTGAGCCTTTATTGCGGGTGGTATCGCTATCAAAACGAATCAAGCGCAACTCTGGGAACTGCCTTGCTAGTTCCTGCGTGACTCGTTGAGTACCGCTACCGAAAAATTTTAGATAAGGGGAACTACAATCAGGGCAAAATTTCGGGTGCGATCGCGCATAATTACAATAATGACACCGCAATAATTCCGGCGCTTTTTCTTCGGTGTGGTGATAAGCCAGCGACACATCACAGTGCGGACATTCCAACACATATCCACAACTGCGGCAAGAGACAAAAGTACTGTGTCCCCGGCGATGGATAAATAAAATTCCTTGTTGTTTTCTTTCTTGCAACTCTTGCAAAGCTGCTTGTAGCGATCTACTAAATATAGAACGATTTCCCTGTTGCAACTCTTGCCGCATATCAACTATTTCCACCGGCGGTAAAGGGCGAGAGTTGATGCGCTCAGGCAAACTTAAATAATGAGTGCTGAGTGCTGTTAGCGGAAGCGGGGCGTTTAGCCCGTGCTGAGTGCTGAGTGAGAAGTTAGGAGTTACAAATTCTCCCCCTGCCTCCCCACGCTTACCCAAGTTTCCAACGAAGGCGTAGCAGAACCCAACACCAAGGGGCAATTTTCTAATTCGGCTCGCCACTGGGCAACGGTGCGGGCGTGGTAGGTGGGTATGGGGGAGTCTTGTTTAAAGCTGCTATCGTGTTCTTCATCTAAAATAATTAAACCCAAGTTGGGCAAAGGGGCGAAAACCGCGCTACGAGTACCAATGACAACTTGGGGTTCTCCTGTGAGCATTTGCCGCCAAGTGTCGTAACGTTCTCCGTCGGAGAGGGCGCTGTGATAAACGCTGACTTTACTGCCGAAACGGGCGCGAAAACGATCGGTTAGCTGCGGTGTGAGTCCAATTTCTGGGACTAAAACTAGGGCGGATTTGCCTTGATTAAGGAGAGGTGCGATCGCTTGCAAATATACTTCGGTTTTTCCTGAACCTGTCACCCCATGCAATAAAATTTGAGTAAATTTATCTAATGTCTGGATTGTTGCTAAGGCGCTAGCTTGAGCAGTAGTTAAAGATTTAGCGCCATCGCCTACTACAGCTGGGCCTTGTTCTGTTCGTAATACTTCCCGTTCTTCAACAACGATGTAACCCTTTTGTGCCAACGTCTTGAGAATAGAAGAACTAGCGTTGCAAATTTGCAACAATTCATTTTGCCACAACTCACCACCTTGTCGCCGCAGCACTTCTAAAATCTCTCGTTGACGAGTAGTTAACTCTTGGTCAATTGTACCTGTGAGCGTAACTGCTTTTTGCAACTTTGGTCGAGTTAATCGCGGCGGTTCTAAATAGCTTTCTACTAAACCAAATCGCAATAACTCACGAATTCCGCGATAAGCAGATTTGATTTTTTGTTGAAGGTAAACAAAACTGTAGTCTCCTGCTGGTTGCCCTTGCAAAAGTTCCCAAACTTGCCGCGCAGTCGGAGTCAAAAAAGCCAAAGGATCGGCAGATGTCAGCAAATAACTACTCTCCTCTGCCGCCCTGCCTGCAACCAGGCGGATACGACGCTGCGATCGCCCCAGCAACCCTGGTGGCAGGGCAACCCGGATCACTTGAATCAGTGGCGTATAGTAATATGCAGCGACTCGATTGAGTAATTCCCAATAAGCACTTGGGAAAAACCCAACGCTGACTATATCTTCTACTTCCCGGATTTTTTCTGGTGGTAAATCGACATTTGGTTGTGCCAGTAACCGAATCGCGATCGCTCCTAATTGTTGCGCCCCAAATGGCACACTCAAAATATCTCCTGGTTTTATTTCTAACTGGGCTGGCAATCGATAAGTAAATAGTCCTGTACTTCCTGGACAGTCTACCAATACTTCAACCCACCGATTCAGCGTTGCACCTGACTGGTATGAATTACCTGCTTGAGCCACCACTAAAGGAGATATTTTTATGTCATTAATATACATACTTGCTGACTTTATATTTAGATATTTTCCTCACATAGCTGGTGAAAATCAACCTAGCTTAGTAAACTCTAATTTTTCGCTTTGTTAAATTTAAATGGTATTTCTCAATACTGTTATTCTTCATAATACTTGATAATTTTCCTCTTATGTAATCTACTAGACAAATTCGTATCAACTATACATGCAATAAATATTTGGTGCCCACTATACAAATAAAAGCATGTTGGCTCTTGCTGTAACAGTTGCTCTATCTACTAAATATGGAGTAGGCTTTTTCCGCCTATCGGTAGATATTCAACCCTTTCTGTATATGAGATGCTTTTATACAAAGTAAGAACATCCTAAAATTAAGCTAATACTGCTGTAATTTGTATCATGTAGGTAACTTTAAATCAAATCAGGAATGCATAAACTCAGTAGTAGGTTTTCCTTTTATTCTGTTACCTCCAGCGCCTAAAACATTAGAAATATTTAGAAAAATATATGAAAGTTTAAGAAAATTGGCTGGTTAGCTGAAATTTTTATATTTGTTAAGGTTGAGAAAGTTTGAGGGGGTTTGACATATTTGATAATTCAGAAAAAAATGAAGAATATATCTGTTGGGAATCTGAGAGAAAAGTTTTGTTGGGTGGGAAGGTAAGTTTCGTTATAGGTTGTATATAACTGTAACTTATAGATTCTAGGTAGATGCTAATTTTTATTTCTGGAGACAAATTAGCATCAGCCTGTATTTCGCTATATAAACAGGTGCATCGTCCATTAGGGAAAACTACCAAGCCTCAAAGGAGTAGCTGTAACTAAATTATGTACCAAACAAAACAACAATCCCTAAAGGAAACTATGAATATTGTTGAATTCGGAAAAATGGAAATACTGGAGAATGCTGCTGATATTGAAGAACCATCACTCGATAGTTTAAATGCAGTCGCAGAAGAAGAAGCTCCAATTGTAGTAGAAAATCTGGAATCAGATGAACGCGATGGAGATGACATGGCGGCGGCTCGTCCTTCGGGATACAACAAAACCGAACATGATGATGCTGTCGGCGCATTTTTTAAGGAAATGGCGCGTTATCCGTTGCTAAAAGCTGATGAAGAAGTAGAATTAGCGCGGCGAGTTAGGTTTTTGGAGGAAGTCAGAGAAATACAAGCGGCTTTAGAGTTAAAACTGGAACATGAACCCAGCAAACTAGAACTGGCTTCCGAGCTAGAAATGACGGAAAAGCAACTAGAAAGTCGTTTGTATCAAGGGAGAGTAGCGAAACGCAAAATGATTCGCTCGAACTTGAGATTGGTAGTATCTATTGCCAAACGATATCTAAATCGGGGAGTGCCTTTTCTGGATTTAATTCAGGAAGGAGCAATGGGTTTAAATCGCGCTTCAGAAAAGTTTGATCCCGATAAAGGATATAAGTTTTCTACTTACGCATATTGGTGGATTAGACAAGCGATTACCAGAGCTATAGCTAACGATGCACGCACAATTCGGCTACCTATTCATATTGTTGAAAAGCTTAACAAGCTGAAAAAAGCACAGAGAGAACTTAAGCAGAAACTCTGTCGCAACCCTACGGAAGGCGAAATGGCAGAATCTTTGGAAATGAGTGTGCAACAACTACGTCAGCTACAACAACTACGGCGACAAGCACTTTCTCTCAACCATCGTGTCGGTAAAGAAGAAGACACAGAGTTGATGGATTTGCTAGAAGATGAAGACAACTTGTCTCCAGAAGCAAAAATGAATGAAAACATGATGCGTCAGGAGATTTGGGAAGTCTTGGGTGACGTGTTAACTCCACGGGAGAAAGATGTGATTTCTTTGCGTTATGGTTTGACAACCAGCGAACCCTGTACCTTAGAAGAAGTTGGCAATATGTTTAATCTTTCTCGTGAGCGAGTGCGTCAAATTCAAAGCAAAGCCATGCGGAAATTGCGTCGTCCTCATATAGCTAAACGCTTAAAAGGTTGGTTGATTTAATTACATTGCTCAAGATAAAGATGTAATTTGGAATTTAATTAGCTTTGCAATTCGCCAAAATCGGGCATTTTGTAGTCTTTTTCGGCTATTCTTTAGTCAATACTCAAAAAAAATTGCCCAGTTGCCTATAGACTATGGACTATAAACTATGGACTATAGACTAATGACTTCGGGTAGCAATTTGATTGTGCGTTTTGCTCAAGCAGCCGATTGCAGCGTGCTGTTTAAATTAATTGAAGGGCTTGCAGAGTATGAAAAATTATCTCATGCTGTTACTGGCAATGCCCTGGCACTTCAGGAGCATTTATTTGGTTCGCAGAGGTATGTAGAGGCAATATTAGCAGAATCTGCGGGTCAAGCTGTTGGTTTTGCCCTGTTTTTTCATAATTATTCAACATTTCTGACTAAGCCAGGAATTTATCTGGAAGATTTATTTGTTTTACCAGAATATCGCAGGCAAGGTATTGGTAAGGCTCTGCTAACTAAAGTAGCTCAGATAGCTGTAGAACGTGATTGTGGACGCTTAGAGTGGAGTGTCTTAGATTGGAACGAATCAGCCCAAGAATTCTACCGTAGCATGGGAGCATCTATATTAGATGATTGGCGAATTTGTCGCGTTACAGAAGAAGCACTTACTCAGTTAGGAACTGTTAAATAAAAAACAAAGGATGAAGTATAGAGGATGAAGTAGGACTATTTTCATCTTTAATATTTCATCCTTAAAATTTTATGATTTATTTTTTATAAAAAATTCAAACTTACATAATTTGGATTTTAATCATCAGCATAAATGCACATTATTACAAATCAGCAAGCTAGGGTGTTTTGTAGAGAAGCACCTTCCCCTCAAGCATTACTCTGTGTTAAAAACCCTAAATTTAAAATCCCCAAAATTCAAAATCCAAAAACTTTATTTAATAAAGCAAAGTTTGACAGCTTGTCATTTGACTATGGCAGCAGCTCAACTGACAATTATGGAGGATCTTGCACCGATTAAACCGTTATTGCAGAGAGAACACGAAATGAAAAAAATGATTACAGTCATACTGCTAGGCATCGCAATCTTCACCTTTGCCTTCAGTAGTCCAGCTTTGGCAGCAGATGCTGTTAGTGGAGCTAAAGTATTTAGTGCTAATTGTGCCTCTTGTCACGCAGGAGGTAAAAATCTGGTTCAAGCTCCTAAGAACTTGAAGAAGGACGCTTTAGAAAAATATGGTATGTACTCAGCCGAGGCGATTATCGCCCAAGTTACAAAAGGTAAAAATGCCATGCCTGCTTTCGGCAGTCGTTTGAAAGCTAACCAGATTGAAGATGTAACTGCTTATGTGCTTTCACAAGCAGATAAGGACTGGAAGTAGACTATAATCTAACTTCAAAAATTAGCAATTTGCGGGGCTTTTTGTCCCGCTAATTTTAGAGTTGCCGAAATTATCAAACAGGATGCTTATACCAATTTTGGATTTAGAGTCTTGACAAAAAGACTGTTCCAAGAATATCAAATAATACTACCCATCCTCATTTGGTATTATGAATAATTTCTGGCGATTATTTTTCAGTATAATTATTGCTTTTCCTCTCACTTTTTTGACTTTACCTGCACATTCTTCACCCATTTTAATTACCCAAATAATAGCGGGTGATTTCTTAGAGTTGGGTGTAGATAAGATGCGGCGCGGTGATTACCAGGAAGCAATAGAGAATTTTAACCAGGCGATTGAACTTAAGAAAGATTTGGCTGTAGCTTATAGCGATCGCTGTCTTGCTTATCTCCAACTACAAGATTACCATCAAGCTGTTACAGATTGTACTCAAGCCATAAATTTTGCACCCGATAACTTCGAGGCTTATCTGAACCGGGGAGTAGCACACTACAGACAAGGGGATTATTCTGCTGCCATTGTCGATCATAATCGAGCGATCGCACTTAAACCATCCGATTTTCGAGCCTATTACAACCGAGGGTTAGCCCGTGCTGGGGATGGGAAAGACTCGGAGGCAATTCTTGACTTTAATTTAGCCCTAACTCAAATTCCTCGAATCAGTAGCTTATTGCTTGCAGATATCTATAATGACCGAGGTTTAGCGCATTTTGTCTTGCAAGATATTCAAGCTGCGATGCTCGACTTTAATCTAGCAATTCGCCTCAATGCTAACGATTATAGAGCGTACTTTAACCGGGGTTGTGCTTGCGGACGAAATGGAGATAATTTTGGTGCAGTGCGTGATTTTTCTCAAGTCATCAGACTTAACCCCAGTAATGCCCAGGCTTACGTTAATCGGGGAGTAGCTCAGTATCGTTTAGGATATCATTTAGGAGCGATCGCTGATTTACAAAAAGCATCTGAGTATTTTGAAAATCAAGGAAAGAAAGTTGCTTACGAAAAAACTCTAGATTTACTGAAGAGTTTGCGAGAACAAATTTCATTTGCAACGGAAATCGCTCTTTTCTAACACTGTTAGGGCTAAAAATCCAACTACCTCTTCATGATCCCCCGTGGGTTTCGGCATCTCTACAATTACTCCATCATGCAATTCATAACGTTTTCCCATGTTGTCAGGATATTTAGCAACAAATTCATCAAATGTAACTACTTTGCGTAAGGTTTGAATCATAAATTATTGCCATTCGTCTCAATACTAACGATTATAGAGGGTACTTTAACCGAGGTTGTGCTTGCGGACAAAATAGAGATGACTTTGGGGCAAAGCTTTGAGGCTTATTCCCTTTCACCTTTTGGAGCCTAGCTTGTTTATGAAGCACAATATCTCTAGCCCTTGAAGATCGCACGTCTGGAAATTTAAAAGCCTGAGACAGAATAAAACATATCTCAATCCCAAGTCAGATCATATTAACAGTAGAACCGAGATCACACTTCAAAAAGTTCATATCAGCTAAACTAAATATTTATACTTAAGTATAAGAAATATTCATATAGGAACTTAACTTATGGCAATGAAGAGAGGCGATCGCAGAGATTCTAATTATGATAACAATGTTAATAATCCTCGCTCACGGCAGAAGGAACCAACTCCACCTCGTGAACTTCAACAGCTATTGATGACTGTTCGTGCCCAACGCGATGAAGCACAACAACGTGCGAAAGAAAATGAATTAGAACCTGATGTTGCTCAAATGTTTCCCAATTCGGAAGCAGTAAACGAAGCTCTGCGTTTTCTAATTAGAGTCACAAGTAAAAATGATTAAAGCATTTTATCAACTGTATATAAATAAAGATGTTTTTCTATACAGTTGACCATCTTTTTCTCTTCATACTTCTAACTAATAAGGCGTAATACCATCAGAGAGCGATCTGTAACTGGTACAGTTTGAGAGCCTGAAACTAATTTTCCCCGATCTAAAAAGCGAGGTTCATTAGTATCAATTACTATCTCCCATACCTTCTCTTTAAATTCATTAGGCAAAGCAAAGTCAATTAACTCATAGTGAGCGTTAAAAAATACTAGAAAACTTTCATCAATAATCCGCTCACCACGATCGCCTGGAGTAGCAATTCCCTGCCCATTCAAAAAAATCTCCATTACTTTGGCATAACTAACTAGCCACTGCTTCTCAGTCATTTCACTGCCATCAGAATTAAACCAAGCAATATCATTAATGCCTAAACCGTGGATAGGGCGACCTTGAAACCACTTACGTCGTCGGAATACTGGATGCTGATGGCGAAAATTAATCAGTTCACGTGTAAAGTCTAATAAATCTGCATTCGCTTTATGCAAATCCCAATGTCGCCAGGAAATTTCATTGTCTTGGCAGTAGACATTATTATTTCCGTTTTGACTACAGCCAATTTCATCCCCCTCTAATAGCATTGGGACACCTTGAGATAGCATTAGGGTTGCTAAAAAGTTTCGTCGTTGCCGTTCGCGCAAACGCATTACTCCTGGATCGTTGGTTTCGCCTTCTACACCACAATTCCAGGATCTATTATGGCTTTCACCATCTCTATTATCTTCCCCGTTTGCGTGGTTATGCTTTTCGTTATAACTGACCAAATCATTTAACGTGAAACCATCATGAGCAGTGATGAAATTAATACTTGCATTGGGGTTGCGCCCGTTTGTTTGATATAGGTCAGGGCTACCGGTAAAACAGTAAGCAAATTGTCCTAAACTATCATCGACACCACGCCAAAAATCTCTGACTGTATCCCGATATCTACCATTCCACTCAGACCAACGCAGTGGAAAATTCCCGACTTGATAGCCGCCTTCTCCTAAGTCCCAAGGTTCAGCAATCAGCTTCACATCTGCCAAGATTGGGTCTTGATGAATAATATCAAAGAAAGCTGATAGGTTATCTACTTCATATAATTCCCGCGCCAGCGCCGAAGCTAAATCAAAGCGGAAGCCATCTACATGCATTTCTGTTACCCAATAGCGCAGGCTATCCATGATTAACTTCAGAACTTGAGCATGACGCACATTCAGAGAGTTACCACAGCCTGTAAAATCCATGTAGTAGCGAGGATCGTCTTTTACCAAACGGTAATATACAGAATTATCAATACCTCGCAAAGATAGCGTTGGCCCGAAATGATTTCCTTCGCCAGTATGGTTGTATACCACATCTAAGATCACTTCAATTCCGGCAAAATGTAGTGCCTTAACCATTTGTTTGAATTCAGTGACTTGTTCTCCCCCAGTCCCACTCGCACTGTAACTAGAATAAGGAGCAAAATAATTGATGGAATCGTAGCCCCAATAATTGCTTAATCCTTTATCTTCTAAATGTCCTGGATGAGATAGAAAGTGATGTACTGGCATCAACTCAACTGCTGTAATGCCTAATTGCAGTAAGTGTTGAATTGCAGCAGGATGCGCCAAACCGGCATAAGTACCGCGTAATTCTTCTGGAATATCTGGATGTAGTTTAGTAAAACCTTTGACGTGAGTTTCATAAATAACAGTTCTATACCAAGGCGTAGTAAGCAATTTATCGCCTTCCCAATCAAAAGATTGATCGACTACAACACACTTGGGCATTAATTTGGCATCATCTAATTCCGAAAAAACTAAGTCTTTTTCCTCAGCGTCTAGAGAGTAGCCAAAGACAGCCGGATCGTTACTAAATTCCCCGTCAATTGCCTTAGCATAAGGATCTATTAATAGTTTATTTGGATTAAATCGATGACCTACCTCCGGTGCCCACATGCCATGCACTCTGAACCCATACTTTTGACCTGGGCCAACTCCTGGTAAGTAACCATGCCAAACAAAATTGTTTTTTTCTGTCAAAGGTATACGAATTTCTTCGTCATCGTTATCAAATAAACAAAGCTCTACCCCTGTTGCATTTTCCGAAAATAAAGCGAAGTTTGTCCCTTTACCGTCCCAAGTTGCGCCTAAAGGATATACATTCCCTGGCCATAAAGCTACATACATAAGTTAATCTTGAATAATTAGTTTTTCAGTAAATAATTAATTGTGATTTTTTTGAATAATTAGTTAAAATTTGAAGTTACTAATTATTGGTTAAAATCATCAATATTCTAATTTAACTTTTTAAAAATTTTATCCGCTCTATCATTAGTAATAGAAATCTCTATTCCTTTAGTTTGAGAAATTTAACGCAGAGGGGAACGATATCTATAGTGGGATGCATTAACGCTAAAAAGCAAGGGTTTAAAATCCTCACTGTTGCCACTAGCTTTCCACAGCGCAAGGCTCTTTACATGCCTTTAAATCATTCGGGGTCGAATTTTCTCCTGCTTCTTAGCCTTGTTCAAATGCGCTCGCTCTAGAGTTTAACACATAGTGAATTAACAATATAGTCTCATCTGAACTGGGGAAATATGACAGCGTGTCTTTTGACACAATTTTACTATTACAGCAACAATGCTACGTAGTGACTGTTTTTACTTGGTGTGAAAGAGAACGTGAAAAAGGATTTTTTGTTGCTAACAGTTGCTTTACCGAGTTTACTGATAGCGTCTCCTAGTTATGCTGCTGAGAGTGAAATTGAGCAGAGAAATACTAATAAATTGACCGAAGTCATTTTAGATATTCCGAGTTTGAGTGAAGTTGAGCTACCCGCCACTAATGCCGAATTATTAACTCAAGAACCTGTACCGATTGAAGTTAATCCAGAAGAAACTCAGCCAGAAACACCAGATTCTACAGATGATGCAGACATTACTATAGAAACGATCGCAGAACCAGATAACCTACCTCAATCTACTCCAACTTACGTAATCGATCGAGAAGAGATTAAAAAGCAGGGTGCTGCAAGTTTAGCCGATATTTTGAAAAGAATGCCTGGTTTTGCAATCAATGATGTCGGTCATGGTGCAGATATTCACACAGGTACATACTACCGAGGAGCCTCAATTAATCAGTCTGTATTTCTGATTAATGGCAGACAAATTAACACTAATGTCAACATTTATCATGGTGGAACTGATTTAAATAGTATTCCTGTAGAGGCGATTGAACGAGTGGAATTATATAGCGGTACTGCCTCCGCTTTATTTGGTTCCTCAGCCTTTGGAGGAGTTGTCAATATCATTACCAAAGAAGGTTATGGCAAACCTAAATTGAACGCTAGTGCAGAATTTGGCTCATTGAGTTTAAATAATCAACAAGTGTCCTATGGTGGCTCATCTGATAAGGTTAAATACAACTTTAGCTTTGAAAGATTCTTTACAGATAACCGTTACCGCGTCCCTGTAGGTGCAGCTAATCGTGATGAGCAGGGATTTTTATCGAATGCAGATACGGCGACAAGTACTTACTTTGGTAGCATTGGAGTAGATTTAAATCAGAAAAATTCTTTGAATTTAGATGTTACTGCACTCAGCAGTCGTCGCGGCTTAATTTATTTTGGATTTCCTCTTCAAAGAGATAGATTAGACCACGATGGTTTAAATATTGGCTTATCTTGGAAAACTCGGCTAGGTAATGGCGAAAGCTCTAACCTGACAACTTCAATTGGTTATAACCAAGATTATTTCAGCACTTATGGGCCTACAGGAGCATTTTACCGTACAGGAGCTTTAGATACCCAACAACTTACAGCCAGAGTAGATCATGAGTGGAGAATTACTACCAATAATAAATTGCGTTGGGGATTAGATTTAAAAAACACCGACTTAACTGGTGATGTTTTGAGTACAAATCCTAGTAGTATTGCCAAAAATGAAACTGAAGATCGAAGTTTGTTCAATACAGCTTTATTTGCTGTCAATACTTGGAATATTAGCGATAATTTTCTGATAGATTTAGGGCTAAGACAAAGCTTTGACAGCCAATTTGGAAATTATCTCAACCCTAGTGTTGGTTTACGTTATGCCGTCACACCAATAGTAGCAGTACGTGGGAGTTGGGCAGGGGGACAACGCAATCCTGGGTTGGATCAGTTGTATGTTTATGATACAGTTCATGGTTGGGAACCTAATCCTGATTTAAGACCAGAAACGGGTTCTACTTGGACTGCGGGAGTAGATGTTAATTTTTCTCAAAATCTGATTGGACAGTTTACTTACTTTGGTAGTAGTATAGGCGATCGCTTGGGAGTTATCGCCGGAAAATGGGCAAACATTGGATTAGTAGATACCAATGGTTTAGAGGCTGCATTGCAATTAAAAATTGCCACTGGCTGGTCAACTTTCCTCAACTATACTTATACAGATGCCCAAATAAAAACAGGGACAGAGAAAGGTTTACAATTAGGTTTGATTCCCTATTCTGTACTGCAAACTGGCGTGGGTTA
Organism: Nostoc sp. DedQUE02; assembly: GCF_034531035.1. Lineage (NCBI taxonomy): Bacteria > Bacillati > Cyanobacteriota > Cyanophyceae > Nostocales > Nostocaceae > Nostoc > Nostoc sp. DedQUE02. Next base: position 46,879 of record NZ_JAVRBY020000032.1, read on the forward strand.
TCAAAATTCAGGTTGGCAAGCTAACTTATATGTTACCTACAATAGTGGCGCTCGCAGATCCATCTTCGTTAACTCTACTGACAAGCCCACAGATTTTGCACCGTCTTTCGTGAATTTAGATTTGAGTGGGCGTGTACCTCTAACTAGCAACTTAGGATTGACAGTTTACTTAGAAAATCTACTCGGTGAGCAATATGAGCGAGTTAATCGCATATATAGCCCTGGATTTACTTTTCGTCTGGGTTTAAGCGCCAATTTTTAGATATTAAATGTAAAAATTTTCTCATTGCAAAATCTTTACATTATTCTGTCTCAGGATTAGCCCTTTCAAGGTTACTGATAAAATCTCTATGTTCTCTGCGCCTCTGCGGTTCAATAAATAACTTTTAAACAGCAGAGGCACTACTCAAATCATCACCGATTTATTTTATGCTGCCAGTTATTGAAAGCATTGTATTACGTCAAATGGCTTCGGGCGATCGCCTCTACTTACAACTATACAAATTCATCGGCGCTCAACCCGGTAAAAAAGTATACATTCAATCAAATCTGCACGGTGCAGAAATTGCTGGTAATGCCGTAATTCATCAGCTAATTGAGTTTTGATTGACAATAAATGATACAGATTTAACTGGAGAAATTTGGTTAGTTCCCGTTTGTAATCCAATGGGGACGAATGAACGCGCTCATCATTTTTCCCCTGGACGATATTGCGTTTACGAAGCCAAAGACTGGAATCGCATATTTTGGGACTACGAGAAAGAAGCTGATGATTTAGTAGCTTTTACTAAATCTCAACTTCATAATGATCTAAAGGTCATTCGACAAAATTATCTAACTATAATTAAGCAACAATTTGCAAAAACTTTAGAAAAAATTAATTCTTCTGTTGGTGTTCCTTACACTGAGCTTTTTGCCTCCAAGCTACAAAACTTGAGTTTAGATGCAGATTACTTAATTGATTTACATAGTTCTACCAATCAAGCTTTAGACTACGTTTATTATTTCCAAAATCGAGAAGATAGTGCAAAATACTTCCTACTCGATTTCGGAATCTTACTTAATAAATATGATGGTGATGCTTTTGATGAAGCTTTTATCAAACCTTGGTTAGCACTGGAAACTTGTTTTAAAGAGTCTGGTAGAGAAATAAAGTTTGATGTGGAAGCTTGGACATTGGAATTGGGAGCAGGAATGCAAATGAACTCTGATTCAGTCTTCAAAGGTGTACGGGGTATAAAAAACTATTTAGCACAAAAAGGTGTACTGCAAATTCCCGATTTATCGAATGACACAAAAACTCATGAGATGACTTTCGCATCTAGCAGTAACAGAAAAAAATATTATGCGATCGCAGGTGGCATGATTCAATCGAGAATAGCATTAGGTACTAGAGTCAAACCTGGAGACAAGCTTTATCAAATTCTCAGTTTTAATAAAGAAGGTCAACTACCTAGTGTAATTGATGTCTGCGCTCAACATGATGGATTAGTTTATGATGTCGCAACCAATCAAGCCGTGAATGAAGGCGAGTTTGTATTGGGAATTATTAGTTAGGGGATAGCAAATATATCAATTATAGAGACGGCGATTCATCGCGTCTCTTGCCTTAACCGAACAGCATTGAAACTGTCCTTGACAAAAATGCACATCAATGAATCGATTAATTGAAACGCTTTCGATGGGAAACAGAGGTTTTTCTCGTAAATCTAGCGGCAATTTCCTGGAATTGGAGTTTATGCGTAAGTATATAAATATATCCTGGTATTTACGTTGAGCTAACTTGTGTATGGCAGTCATCACGATTCGGGAACAGCAGCCAACAGAAAACGGTTTTGCTGCAAGTTTGATTTTTGATGGTGGCGAATACCCAATCAATATTACAGACCCTTTTACACCCCAGCAAGAACAGCAACTCGAATGGTATTTTGAGCAATGGCTGACTTACCCAATGTTAGACGGGAAGAAAGCGGAAGCGGCGAAAACGAGTGTTGCTAGTTACGGGGAAAGTTTATTTAACCAGGTTTTTGATGATAAAAATGCTTATAGCCATTATTGCCAACTGCGGATAAATCTGAAGCAGGTAAAAATTGAGATAGTGGGTAATAGTCCCGAATTTCACGCGCTGCACTGGGAAGCTATGCGGGATAAGGATTTGCCGCGACCTTTGGCTGTCGATTGCGTAATGGTACGGAAGCGCCTTGATAAAGCGGCATCAGTGGCGGCGAATATGGCAGAATCGCCGATAATTAACTTGTTGGTGGTAATTGCCCGACCAGATGAGGAGCATGATGTAGGTTATCGTACCATTGCTCGTCCGTTGATTGAGGTGATTCAAAATAGTCAATTGCTTGTAAATATTGACTTATTGCGTCCGGGTACTTATGAAAGTTTAGAACGGCATTTAGAGGCCAAGGGGGCGGGATATTACCATATCATCCATTTTGACTGTCACGGGGCGTTGATGGGTTATGCAGATATTCAAGATGGGGTGAAACGCAACCGATATACCTATCAAGCGAGGTGGGGACGGGAAGATATTCAACCTTATGAAGGGGTAAAAGCATTTTTATTTTTGGATGGGGAAAGTAAGGGAAAAGCCGATCCCATAGAGGCGGGGGAATTAGCGAATTTGTTGACGGGGAAAGGGATTCCTGTTTGTATTCTCAATGCTTGTCAGTCGGGGAAGCAGGTACGAGGAAATGGGGAGCAAACCACGAGTGTCGAGCGAAGTCGAGACACGGCTACGCTCAAGGGAGCAGACTTCGACTACGCTCAGTCTACAGAGAGCTACGCTCAGTCTACAGGAAGCTACGCTCAGTCTATAGAAAGCTACGCTCAGTCTACAGGGAGCTACGCTCAGTCTACAGGGAGCTACGCTCAGTCTACAGGAAGCTACGCTCAGTCTACAGGAAGTAGAGAGACGAGTTTGGGTAGTCGGTTGATGACTGCGGGAATGCAAATGGTAGTCGCAATGGGGTATTCGGTAACTGTTTCGGCTGCGCGGTTGATGATGGAACAGGTTTATAAAAACTTGTTTGGGGGGAAGGAGATAACCGAAGCAATCCGGTTGGGGAGAAGAGAGTTATTTAATAATAAGACGCGGAAGGCTTATTTTAATTTAAATATCGATTTGGAAGATTGGCTGTTGCCTGTAGTTTATAGTAACCAACAGGTGAATTTGAATTTGCGGGAATTTGGAGCAGAAGAAGCCGAAAAGTATTATGATAGCTTAGGTAATTTATATCAATATACGCCGCCAGAATATGGATTTATTGGGCGAGATTTGGAGATTCTGAAGATTGAGAAGGCTTTATTTCGTCATAATATTTTACTGTTGCAGGGAATGGGCGGAACGGGGAAAACTACGCTGTTAAATTATTTGCGTAGTTGGTGGCAGACGACGAATTTTGCACCGGAGATATTTTATTTTGGTTATGATGAAAAGGCTTGGACGCTGACACAGATTTTATTTGAGATTGGCAAGCGGGTATATAAAAAATTTGAATTTGCGAATTTTCAGGCGATAAATTTAACTGCTCAAATGCAGAAATTACTGGCTAAATTACGGTCAGAATTTCATATTTTAATGTTGGATAATTTGGAGTCGGTGACGGGACAAGCTTTAGCGATTCAAAATACCTTACCAGAAGCCGAGCAAAAGCAATTGCAAGATTTTATCACGCGGTTGGTAGGGGGAGAGACGCGGGTAATTTTAGGTTCTCGCAGTGATGAAAGTTGGTTGCAAGGTGCTTTTAAACAGAATATTTATAAGTTGCAAGGATTGGATGTAGAAGCGAGGACGGAATTATCAAATAAGATTTTAGAGCGAAATGTGGGGGATGAAAGCAAGATTGTCAAGATTCGGGAAGATGGGGATTTTCAGAAATTGATGAAGGTGTTAGCGGGGTATCCGTTAGCGATGGAAGTGGTGTTAGCGAATTTGAAAAATCTGTCATCTCAGGAGATTTTGGCAAAGTTAGCAGCAGCAGATATTAATTTAGATACGGGAAGTGAGGATAAAACCCAGAGTATTCTCAAATGTGTGGAATATTCTCATAGTAATTTGTCACCGGATGCTCAGAAGTTATTATTGTGTTTGGCTCCCTTTAGTGGGTTTATTGATAGGAGCGATATTCCTAATTATGCCAAGCAATTACAGAAGTTAGAGCCGTTTCATGATTATGATTTTGATGGATTTAATAGGGCAATTCAAGAAGCAATAAATTGGGGTTTGCTCTCGCTAATCAATGAAGATATCCCTCGATTATTACAAATTCAACCTGTTTTTCCCTTCTTTTTGAAAGCGAAATTAGCAGAATTAGATGCAGCTACCCGTGAAGCATTACGAGAGGGTTTTAAAAACCACTATATCGGTTTAGCTCTTTCCTACAATCGCTACATGAAATCGAAGGAACCGCAAGAACGGCAAATCGGGATTTTCTTCTGTCGGTTGGAATATGAAAACTTATATAATGCCTTGCAGATTTGTTTAGAAAAACAAGAAACTATTGATATTTTCTTTTGCTTGGATAAATACTTTGAGTTAATTAATGATATTCCAAGTGGTTTAAAACTGTCGGAATTTGTGTGTAAGGCACAAGTCGCTTATCCACCAGAAATTAGAACAGGTAAAATAGGTTTGGAAATTGTCATGGCACTCGATCGCCTTGCTATGGGTTATTTGCAAACACAAAATTATCCCCAAGCCAAAGAATCTTATTTGCGGACTCTCGAATTATCCCAAAAACTCCAAGGTGTAGAAGCAGCACAAATCAAGTCTTCCTTAGCTAGCACTTACCACCAGTTGGGGTACGTTGCCCAAGTGTTGCGGGAATACGACCAGGCACGGGATTATTATCAACAAGCCCTGGAAATCAAAATCGAATTTGGCGAGCGCTACTCCTGTGCTAGCACTTACCACCAGTTGGGAAACGTTGCCCAAGATTTGCGGGAATACCACCAGGCAAGGGATTATTATCAACAAGCCCTGGAAATCGATATCGAATTTGGCGAGCGCTACTCCTGTGCTAGCACTTACCACCAGTTGGGAATCGTTGCCCAAGATTTGCGGGAATACCACCAGGCACGGGATTATTATCAACAAGCCCTGGAAATCAATATCGCATTTGGCGATCGCTACTCCTGTGCTAGGACTTACCACCAGTTGGGAATCGTTGCCCAAGAATTGCGGGAATACCACCAGGCACTGGATTATTATCAACAAGCCCTGGAAATCAAAATCGAATTTGGCGATCGCTACTCCTGTGCTAGCACTTACTATCACCTTGGGAAAGTAGCAGAAGAATTAGGAGAGTTGGAGGAAGCAAAAGCCAATTACCTACAAGATTTGGTAATTACAACTGAGTTTAATGACGAGCATGGTTTGGGTATTTCGCTGCGTAATCTTGCCCGTTTTTATCAAACTACCCAGGATGAGGATTTATTGAGGGAGGTAGCGAAGATATTCAAGACAACGGTGGAGGCATTGAAGGAGGCAATAATCAATAGTGAGGAGTAATCGATCGCGTTTGAGTTGTGGAGAGGTGCGATTGCGCTTGAGTTTGTGGAGGTGCGATCGCTCTGCCGTTATCCTTAAAAGTTACAATGAGTATGGTATTTACAGGAAAAGCAGAAATGACTGCAAAAGACAAAATTCATGCTGAAATTGATAGCCTTAACGAAGAATATCTAGATGAACTATATCTTTTAATCAAAGATTTTGCCCAATCTAAACAAGATTTGAAAAAACCGAGTTTCATGTCAAAATTGAAACAAATCAAGATAAATGCTCCAGAGGATTTTGCTAGCAATCTTGATTCTTATCTAGCTGGGGATGAGGGTGATAAATAAAATCTTTGTTGATACATTATTTGTGGTAGCATTAATTAATCAGCGTGAACAATATCACCAGCAAGCCTCTGAATTAGCCGATAGCTTAGAAACTCAACTCTTAATCACAACTGATGCATTACTTTTAGAAATTGGTAATGCATTAGCTCGTAACTACAAAAATGAGGCTGTTGAAATTATCGAGCATTTCTTTGGCTCAGATGAAGTAGAAATTGTGCAACTCACTCCAAAATTATTCGCACAAGCATTCATACTTTACAAAACCCATCAAGATAAAGCATGGGGTTTAACGAAGTCGGAAATAGGAAGTCGGAAGTCGGAAGTAAAGACAACAATTTCCGACGCTTAGGGGTTAAAATCCCCATCCCCTATGGGTTGCGCGTTTTGCGTTGGGGTTAAAATCCCCATTGCAAAACCGTACTTCCGACTTCCGACCTACGACTTCCGACTTCGGTTTAATTGATTGTATTTCGTTTGTAGTTATAAAGCAAGCTGAAGTCTCTCAAGCTTTGACTTTTGATCAGCATTTTGTACAAGCAGGTTTTCAAGCTTTAATGAGATAAGTTGGAAAATGAGTTATATATGTAATTAAATTATAAATGCGATGTCTAGCGACAAGCCGCGTTGCGTCTACGCGTTTGGGGTTTGTGGAGATGCGATCGTTTTGTAGAAAATCAATTTAACTTCAATGACTTTGTTGCTGTTCCAACCAAGTTACTAAATCATCCATCTCAGACATTCTTAATAACGATCGACATAAAGCCTCTAATTGTTCAATTTTCAAACCTTGAACTTTTTGATAAATTGATTCTTCAATCTCACCAAAACGTTCTTCTACCAGAGACATACATAAAGAAAAAGCTTCTTGTTGTTTACCCTGTTCTTGTCCCTTCTGCAATATATCTTGATAAATGACTGATTCTTGCATAATATCCTCACTTAACAATTGACGAATCAAAGTTTTATCGAATCGCAAACCAGCTAAAATTTCTGTATACCCGGCAATATTTTGTTTTGTCTCCCTATCTGAAATTGTAGCCACTTTTTCAGCAACCTGGGACAATAAACCTTGTGGGGAATCAGTACGACTCAGAGTAGCCAGAGGTAATAAATTTGCATTATTTAAGAATACACTCGAATCTTGCTCCCACATCCGTATTACTTGATAGCGGTGTACAGTCGTATCATCGACATATTCTTGGGTAAAAGCAATTTCATCGTTTGTTTCTTGCAAAAAGATGACTACTTGCACAACTTGGTATAAAATGGTTCAGTAATTATTGAGTGAGCGCCCTTGGCGGCTCCTGAACGAGGATCGCGCAGATGAAGATGCGATCGCATCTGTATTTTATTTCCGGCGTTGCATAATTGCGGGATGATTTCGCAAGTTAAAAATCTCCCCCCCTGCAACGCCAGCACCCCCTGCCTCCCCTGCCTGCCTAAATTCATCCCTCTGTTCTGCAACGCCTTATTTCCCTGGTGGTAAAGTTTTCCCGTCACCTACATCGGTATATTTACAATAAACATTCAAGCCGATTTTAAGGATGTAGAGAACAACAATAGTAGCGATCGATGGATCGAGAGGAATTGCGGTTAAAGCCATGAGGGATGTAATCGCTGCCGTAAGTAACACAGCATTTTCTGGACTTTTGGTATAATCGCTCAAACGTGCCCGAAAACCTTCATCTCCGCAAAGTTCATCCCGCAACACATCTAATGTAGTTTGCCAGACTTTTTTTACTCCCATCGCCGATTGTCCGTGTTGCTCAATCCACAGTTCCTCAAAGGAGGTTTCGAGATTACCGTCGTGACGTTCTACAGCATCAATGGCTTTATTTGCTGGTTGATATTCTTTGAGTAATTCGCGTGCTGATTTTATTTCGTCTATAGTTAGTTGTGCATTCATATTATTTTAGATTTAAAGCAACCATAGAAAACTATTTAACAAGTAAATCTTAAACTATTAAACTGGGATAAATCTAGATGATTGCAATATTTAGTATGGTTCTAATTTTTAAGTCAGGATTCACAGGATAATATTCTTCCAATCACCAATGTAGAAAACTAGCATTTTTAATTTTCAACATCTGTGCAATGTCAAATTCTACTAAACTTTGTACTTTGATAGGCACAGCTATGCTGTGCCTGTACCATCTATTTTTAGTCTCCTAAATAAATACCCATACCACGGGCGGTTTTAACTAAAGTACCATTGGGATCGACGGCACTATATTGAGCGATCGCTTCTGTAATTGGTACACTTAAGACTTGGCGATTTTGCCAAGTCACCATGCGATCGTATTTATCCTCTGCAATCAGATTAACTGCTGCAACACCAAAAGCTGTTGCAACTAACCTGTCTAGTGGTGAAGCAGTTCCACCGCGTTGAATGTGTCCTAAAACTGTAACTCGTGTTTCTACACCAATGTGTTCAATAATTTTATCTGCCAAATACTCGCCAATTCCACCGTATCGAGATTGACCTAAGCGATTTGTAATCGTCACATTTTCCCCATCGTGGGTACGAACCGCTTCAGAAACAATTATCAAACAATAGTTTTTGCCTTTCTCTTGGCGTTCTTTGATTTTGTGGCAAATATGCTCAACTGTGTAAGGAATTTCGGGAATTAAAATTACATTTGCTCCCCCCGCAATTCCCGCAGCTATTGCTATGTGTCCGGCATCACGCCCCATTACTTCCAAAATCATGACTCGGCTATGGCTTGCAGCAGTAAAATGCAACCTATCTAATGCTTCTGTCGCAATATTGACTGCTGTATCAAAACCAATAGCATGTTCGGTAACGCCAATATCGTTATCAATTGTTTTGGGAATACCTACTAGATTAATACCGCCTTGTTGGGCGAGACGACGCAAAATTGCCAAGCTACCATCACCGCCGATACCAATCAAAGCGTCTAAACCTAGCTGATGATAACCTGCAATGATTTCTTCGGAGCGATCGCATAAACTTCCATCCGTCATTGGAAAAGCAAAAGGGTCGCCTTTATTGGTTGTTCCCAACATTGTGCCACCCGCAGTTAACAGCGAGTCAACTTGATCGACTTCCAGCTTGGTAAATTGTGGGGGACGCGCCATTAATCCTAGAGTCGCTTGACGAATTCCCAAAACCTCCCAGCCGTAAGTATCCACAGCACAATTCACTACAGCCCTAATCACAGCATTTAAACCAGAACAATCACCTCCACTGGTAAGAATTCCTATGCGTTTGCGTTCTCCCATATCTTTCATTGACATTTTGATCCAAATGTATTTAGTAGCCGATGAAACTTTAGCCAAAGTTAGTAAGAAATTAAACTTCAGTAACAGCCTTCACCGTAAATGCCAAAGTAATTTTATGTTTCTTTTGTGCCTAAAAACAAAACAAAGTTATCTCAGCTGTAAAATATAGGTGTAGAGCCAGTAGTAGATTAAACCTAAGTAAAAGCAATCCCCGAAAATGCTAGGGTGTTTTTATGCTTGTTTTGTGTCTAAGAAAAAATCAAGTTATCCCAGCTGTAAAATATGAGGGTGGAGCCAAAGGTGACTAGTATTGATAATTACAACTTCTCTTTTCCAGGAGAAGTCACAATCCCACAGGCTCCTCCTGAATTTAAATCAGGTTTTATCGGCATTGTTGGTCGTCCTAATGTCGGTAAATCTACTTTGATGAATCAATTGGTCGGACAAAAAATAGCCATTACTTCACCAGTAGCACAAACTACACGTAACCGTTTGCGCGGCATTTTAACTACACCAGAGGCGCAATTAATTTTCGTAGATACGCCAGGAATCCATAAGCCCCATCATCAATTGGGTGAAGTGCTGGTGCAAAATGCCAAAATTGCCATTGAATCGGTAGATGTAGTGCTATTTGTAGTAGATGGAGGAGTAGCTTGTGGATCGGGCGATCGCTATATTGCCGAATTGCTGTGTCGCAGCAAAACACCAGTGATTTTGGGCGTGAACAAAATCGACCAACAACCCACTGATTCTCAGTTTCTAGATGATAGTTACGCTCAAATGGCCCAGTCTCATGAATGGAAAATCGTGAAATTTTCTGCCAAGACTAATGCAGGATTACCGCAACTTCAAGAATTATTAATTGAACATTTAGAAATTGGGCCATTATATTATCCTCCAGACTTGGTAACTGATCAGCCAGAACGCTTTATTATGGGTGAATTGATCCGAGAACAAATTTTATTGTTGACTCGTGAAGAAGTACCCCATTCAGTTGCGATCGCAATTGACTTAGTAGAAGAAACTCCTAGCATTACCCGTGTACTTGCTACCATCAACGTTGAGCGCGATTCCCAAAAAGGCATACTCATTGGCAAAGGTGGAGCAATGCTCAAAGCAATTGGGAGTGAAGCCCGCGAACAAATCCAAAAATTAATCGCTGGTAAAGTTTACCTCGAATTGTTTGTGAAAGTTCAGCCAAAATGGCGACAGTCGCGGATCAGTTTAGCAGAGTTAGGCTATCGCGTAGAAGAATAATAATTGGTCATTTGTCATTGGCAGGCAAAGAAAGCAAATGACAAATGACAAATGACAAATGACTCTTAATTAATAAAAATGTCTTTAGATACTCGATATCCTTTAAATTTACCAGCGAATGCTCCGCCATTGCGCGTGTTAATTGTCGAAGATGATCCGATGATGCAACTGGGATTAGAGCAATCATTAATGGCTCATCCTCAGTTAGAGATAGTTGGACAAGCTGAAGATGGTTATTTGGGAGTTCAAGCTGCACTGCAACTGAAACCTGATTTAGTAGTTATGGATATTGGGTTGCCGCGATTGGATGGCATTGCAGCGACACAGCAAATTAAGGCGGCTTTGCCAGCAACTCATGTAGTGATGCTGACATCTCATCAAACGGAGACAGAAATTATTGCGGCACTCTCTAGCGGTGCAGATGCGTATTGTATTAAAGGTGCAAGTGTGGAACGATTATTAAGTGCGATCGCAGCCGCAGTTGATGGTGCAGCCTATCTCGATCCCCAAATTGCGCGGCGAGTAATTGATAATCTCAAACCGCCTTCAGCCGCTAGCAATAACGCTAACTTATCTGGACGCGAGTTAGAAGTGTTGAAACTCATGGTAGACGGGTTAAGTAATCCAGAAATTGCCGAAAAACTCTATCTCAGTCCCAACACCATCAAAACTCACGTCCGAGGAATTATGAATAAATTAGCGGTGGACGATCGCGTGCAAGCAGCAGTCGTAGCATTGCGTTCTGGGTTAGTTTAATATTGCAATCCGATTTGATTTCTGTATCCCTCACGGGAGCGTAGCCATACTTATTTGCGTAGGAGGCAATAGGCAATAGGCAAGAGGCAAGAGGCAAGAGGTAAGAGGCAAGAGGCAATAGGCAATAGGCAAGAGGCAATAGGCAATAGGTAATAGGCAAGAGGCAAGAAGCCTTTTTGAGTTGTACTGAATTTTTTCAGAAATCAAATATGAGTCCTATATCAGAAAAAATTATGCATCAGTGTGCGTAGTCTCTCTACTCTGTTTACAACTTTCAAAATACTAAATGTCAACCTTCGGATGCATTTCTAACTATCAAAATAGTTGTAAAACTTTTAAAGTTAGCTAAATTTTTGTTCCCATGCGTTCATTACTATTTCAAAACTTGAAGCTGACTATTTCTACAGCTTTAGTATTTACGATTCTTGGCTATATTTTAAGTCTACCTCTGAGTTGTCTTGGTCACTCAGAAGCAGTAAGATGGCAACTCAATTTCCAACGCACATTTATTGAAACCCGAAAGCTTGATGAGCTTGGAAGTTTTCAAGCGCGGGTAGCACTTGGAGGTACAGCACTCGGAATCCTAGTAGCTCAAACAACTTTTATTGTGTATATGTTTGGACTTAGCAATCGTAGCACTAAGCAGTAATCGACCAATGCAGCAAAATATTGAATTAATTATCTTAGCGATCGCCACAACTTTTAGTCCCATTTACAAGTAGAGGCGTACATATATATGTACGCCTCTATAGCCGATTCATTTGTTGCCAGAATTTTGGAATGATAGTCTACCTCAATGCATTTTAGTTAAAAGAGTTTGAGAAATCATTAGGGTCTATATTAGCAGGAAATAACAAAATTTCCTTTCCTTCTAAACTTGCTTTTTGGTGAAGCAAAATTGCTTTTACCAAATAGCAATATTTAATTGGAACCCATCTGTCGCTATAAAAGTAGACAGTTACTCGGCTCATTGCATACTCTTTCAACGGCAGTGGAAGAGACCAGGACGAGTCCACAGTTTGAACCTTACCTGTTGAGTCCATGCTTTGAACCTCAGTTATTAAGTATATTTACTTTCACTTATCGGAAGGATTTAAAGAAACTATCACAAGTAATAACAATCTTCCTTAAAACTACGTCTTTAGGTAAAAGTTAGCATAATTAAAACTGACCTCACGACCTTGGCGCTAAATGCGATCGCTACTTTTTGTGTCTTTGCAGCTTAAATTATACCTATAGAATAAACCTCTGCAATGGTCATTTTTAAGATCGCTGTTGCAAATATAAATAGGGATTTGATAGAAAAGTGCGATCGCATAACCTAGTTTTCTTACAGCTATTTTTAACTAAATAGCTGTAAGTTGTATGCATCTAATTCTTAACGAATGTCCACTCTAGTACCTTGATGGGGGCTTCTTGTAGTGCTTGAGATAATTCGGCACTGCTCTCAAATTTCACCTGCGAAAGGTCGCAGGCTTCAACGTTGACCGTGAATTTATCGTTTTGGAAGGGCCAGGATTTGACAACAACCAAGTTATCACTGCGCTGCATGATGTCATAGCGTTCCCCTTCAGGGCCCTTGCTAATTTCTAAAAACCGCTCATCGGCAGGTAGTTCTTGCTGACAAAGAATAAGCGAAAGGCGATCGCACCATTGCATAAATGCATAGGCTGAATCAACTTCCTCCTTTTTGATACCCAGTTCTTTACGCCAAAGTTGCTGGTTTTGAAGTTGCTCATCTAAAAATTTGTCTAGCTTCTCACCTTTACCCCGGCTTGGCTCATTTAAACGGCTGATGTGCATGGAAATTAATAGAGCCACCCATCGTCCACGGTAAAGGGCATTTTTTGCCAAATTAGCCAGTTTTTCGATATTGGCATCGACATCATCATTGGAAGAGAGCATGAAATCCTTTGGCGCACCCGCTTCAGTCAGAATATCTTCTTCCCACTCTTTTTCTAGGTCATCGTGATGGGAAATTGCTGCTATGGTTTCATATAACCTTACTGGAGCATCTTTGCGTCGCCATTGTCCCGCTAGTTGAGCTGCTAATAAAGCATGGGCACGATGATAAATGACTTCCCAACCATTTTGTGTAGCGTTGACAATCACAAGGCAATCTCCTGATTTTGAGTTGAATTAATTTCTGAAGTCAGAATGTGGAGGCAATAACGTTCGGTTAAGGAATTTTTTGTTGAGGCAAGCAGAGGAAGAGAAGAATTACTCAACAATAAGCCTCTTTCCTCCACTGCCTCCCCTGCTTATCCAAACCGTATTAAATATGGAGGTAAGTAGGTCGGCGTAAATAATTATTGTTGAGATAAGGCAGGGGGCAGCACTTCGGCTACGCGGAAATCGAGCGAAGTCGAGATTCAGTGACCGGGGGCAGGGAGCAGGGTGAGAAAGAGTTTGAGCCTTATTTACTTTTATTTACACAGTTTGGTTTTATTGCGCCGACTTACTTAGATATTGAAGAGGCGATCGCTCTAATTTTTTCCATGTAGCTGAATATTTATAGCTATAGCTATTTTCAATTGAGTCTAATACTCAAATACCCAACTGAAATTCCCGACTTTTATAATAAGTCGGGAATTTTTTTATTCACAAAATTTAGTTAAGCAGCACAACAATTGCTAAACAAGGTGGACTGTTTACCCACCCGACCCTGATTGCGAGCTTTAGAGAATCTTCTAAAATCTCTTGGCTTCAAATCAACCTATACTTTAACTGCAACCTATGCAATTAAGAGTGGCTTTCTAGTGGATTTGCAATGTATTTGAATGTAGGTTCAGAATTCCAAGGGCCACGCTCATCTTGCCCATTTCCGTTGGTAGATAGGTTGTAGTAAAGAGCAACAGTTTCATCTGGCTTAATATTACCAAAGAATGGATCTGTCAACTTACCGAGTGAATCTAGAGCTTTCATAAACATCTGGGTATGAGAAATTTCTCGTGTTAACAGATGGACTAAAGTCTCTTGGGTTCCTTTGTCAGTTGCCAACTTAATCAACTCTTCGTAAGTCTGACGAGCGCCGGCTTCTGCTGCAACGTTAGACCTTAAATCACGTACTACATCTCCACCCTCATTCAAGTAATTTGCAGTCCAAGCATTACCTTGGCTATCTAGAAAATGAGGGCCAATTCCTCGAACTGCAAAAAGAGTACTCTTATAAGCCTCTGTTTGATCTACATTTTTCGTATGAGCCTCAATGAGTTTACCAACCATTTCTAAATGGCTGAACTCCTCGATCGCAATGTCTTGGAGCATATCTTTAATGCCAGCATTTTCAACATGGAATGATTGAACCCAATATTGAAGAGCCGCACTAAGTTCACCAGTAGCTCCGCCAAACTGCTCTAGTAGCAACTGAGCAAAACGAGGGTTTGGTTCATTCACGTTAACTGCATGAATCGGCTCTTTTTTGTGAAAAAACATAGATTTACACTTCCAAAAATTATGATCGTTAGAAAAGGGATAAACTTGCCTTTTAGTATTTTCCCAGATAGAGCTAAATTGATGTTTTATAGCTTTCTAAACTGGTATAATAAAAGGCTAATAAAAAACAGTAGTTATCTATGGTTTGATAACTGCGTAATCAGGGATTATACATTGCTGCTTCTTCTAATTAATCCCCATAGATAAATAGCAACAATTGCACCTATTACAGCCACTAAAATACCAGGAACAGTTAAACCAGCACCAGCTGAAGTAATTTGTAAAGTTCCTGTTTGTAAGGAGGTAAATAGAGTTCCACCAACGAAAGCACCAATAATACCCAAAATCATTGTGGAGAGAATACCGCCGCCTTGATAACCAGGATAAATAGCTTTAGCGATTGCACCAGCCAAAAGTCCTAAAACTATCCAAGCAATAATACTCATAACTGCCTCAACAATCTCACTCCATCTAACTTATCAACTCTAATTAAAGATTCTTTCTACCATATGGGGTATATGCCAAATCCAAAAGTTAGACAAAAGAGTTTATATCCAGATTGCACGAGCGTTCCTAACTACTAGCATTAAAAGTGCATTTAACATTTGCAGTAACAATTAATAAAGTACTATTGGAAGTCATCAATCAAATTGTGTAAGCAAGAGAAATAGAAAACCTGGGTATTGCCAAAAAACGTTGTCAAAGCAAAACACAAGATAAATAATCGATAGCTGAAACGAGGAAAAAAGACAAAGCGTTGCTTTGGCGGGGTGGGATTCTTATTTTGGATTTATGCAAAAAGTAATTAAGCAGTCTTAAAAAATCGAATAATTTCGCGGACATGATCGAGAAATTGCCCATCGGTGGAAAGTTGTGCGATCGCATTTCTGGCTTCTCTCCCCAAACGCTCATGTTCAGTTTGATTTGTTGCTCGTAATTCTTCTAAATTAGCCGCAATTCGAGCTAAATCTCTGCGAGTCTCTTCAGCAAAACGTTGTTGAGTTGCGGATAAAGAATAGGGTTGTTCTGGGTTGAGTTGATCTTCCAAAGACTGGATTTTTTGTTCCAATATAGAGAAGCGATCGCGCAGTTCAAAAATATCTTCACGGGGATACTTCCATTCTTGGCGAATCATTGCTAATCGCGCATATAAATATTCATAAGCGCGAATCGCTGGACGCAGAATTGTTAATAACAAAGCTGCACCAGAACTTATATATCCCACCGTACTAATACCAGTGGCAGCAAGAGTATAAAGACCAACGGCTGAGAATAAGTGTAAAGCA
Organism: Nostoc sp. DedQUE02; assembly: GCF_034531035.1. Classification (NCBI taxonomy): domain Bacteria; kingdom Bacillati; phylum Cyanobacteriota; class Cyanophyceae; order Nostocales; family Nostocaceae; genus Nostoc; species Nostoc sp. DedQUE02. Next base: position 62,709 of record NZ_JAVRBY020000032.1, read on the forward strand.
ATGGCAACCCAGAGCGATCGATTTGCCAAAAGTGTGACATACTTCACCTGTTTCTCATCGACTGGAATTCCTTTTTCAGTTGATTGTGCTGCTTCTGCTAAGACTTCTTTGGCTTGAAAATGCACATTCCACGGTACAGTAACAATTACCAACAGCCACCAAAAACTAGCGCCACCAATCACCCAATCAAGAAAGTTACCTGTAGGTATGTGCAACCATTGCAGTAAGCCAAAAGCCACCAGCACCGGAACCACAATTCCAATAATAGAACTGATGAAAAAGTTGATATACATCTTACCCTGTCTCCAGTGAAACTATACCTTGATCATGACTGTGCCCCAGCAGTTATACGTAAATACTTGTGCTGGTTTTTCTACTAGCACATATCCCACTGTACAGAATTAAAAATTTAAAAATCCTTCCTTAATGTTGTTCTTTTGCAACTACGACAGACTTAGCTTTATTTCTTGAACTTTTTAGTGTTAATTACAGATAAAAAATTTCTCTATGCGAAGACCTCGTATAGCGTTTCGTAATCATACAAGGTACATCATAGCCCCCTCATCGCTTGCTCTTAGGGGGTTGGGGGTGGGGTTGCTGTACCTCACAAGGGTAGAGAAACGCTATACCTTTGACTTCACAACAATAGCTCATGTGACCATTTACCAAAATTTGGAAGAGGCGGCGCAGAATTTTTGCCCTTATAAGAACATTTTAATTCATCAAGCAAAACGTTGATAAAAATGGTTTGCAATTCTTACGCAATCGAAAAAAAGCACTTTGAATAATGCAGTTTTACTCAACTAAATAACTACGCCAAATTGGTTGAGTATCTTTGCTACCTTTATCTGGAATTAGCGATCGCCAAGTTTTACCTTCTTGCTGAATTTGCAGGTAAATGTCAAAGGGTTGTTTTGGTTGCGTCAAGCGCCGTTTTGGTAGCTTGAGAATCAAGTCGTAGGTTCCCCGGACGTGGAAAGCTGGTAAATTTTCAATCGTTAGGGGTTGTTCTTGGGTAATTGATAGCCGTTTGATTTCAAATCCTTGAAAATCTAGATCCAATTGTTGGCTAAGTTTTTGTTGAGTTTGCTCTAGCCCAAGTGCGATCGCTTTTTGGACTAAATCGCTAGTCGGTAGCAGTCCAATACTGCCACAAGCTGTTACTAACACCAGCAATATCGCTGTCAAAACTAACCGCACCATATTATTCCTGAGATTCCCCTTATCAGCGATAGTATAACTGTAGAATGTCTTAATTCTCTGATCTATCATGCCAAAACAGTCTATAGGTCTTGATAACCAACTCTACAATTATCTTTTATCCGTTTCGCTGCGGGAACCGGAGATTCTTAGGAAGTTGCGCCAAGAAACCGCCAGCCATCGCCGGAGTGGAATGCAGATTTCACCAGAACAAGGGCAATTTATGAGCCTTCTGGTACAGTTAATTGGAGCGAAGAAAACCCTGGAAGTTGGAGTGTTTACGGGTTATAGCTCACTTTTTGTAGCTTTGGCACTACCGGCTGATGGGAAAATTATTGCTTGTGATGTGAGTGAAGAATTTACTGCGATCGCACAGAGGTATTGGCAGGAGGCTGGGGTTGCCGATAAAATCGATCTGCGATTAGCACCAGCTTTGGAAACTTTAGATCGGCTATTGGCAACTGGACAAGCCGAGACTTATGATTTTGCCTTTATTGATGCTGATAAAGAAAATTATGATGGATATTATGAGCGATCGCTGCAATTAGTGCGTCCAGGTGGATTGATAGCTATTGATAATGTTTTATGGTCTGGACAAGTAGCTGACGAGCAATATCAAGATGAAAGCACCCAAGCAATTCGGGCGCTCAACGAAAAGTTACATTATGACGAACGAGTTACTCTCTCCCTTGTCCCCATCGCTGATGGACTTACTTTAGCCATCAAGCGGCCCTAAGTATGAGCGCACATCTGTGCGCCCATAATATTAACTCTTAGAAGTTGTAGCCAAGTCCTAATTGTAGCCCTACATCAGTTTCATCCATAAAAGCAGCATTTACAGCGCCATTTAACGTAAATCGAGTACCGAGAGGAATGTCTACACCACCAGTTAGCAGTAATCCAAAATCAGTATCGAGATTAGCTTCTATGGCTACGCCAGCACCCAAATAAGGAGCTATAGCAAAGGTTCGTTGACCCACTTCAGCAGTTGCACGAGGAGTAAAATCCAGAGTCAAGGGAACCAAAAACAATGTATCATCCCCAAAGATTACTGCTGGTCGGACTGATATATTGCGTGTCAGACCAATTTTGCTGAACACTGAAAAGTTGGTGTCGCCTAAAGCTGTATCGCCACCGCTCAAACCAATGTTACCACCACCCCCGATGTAGCTAGGCCCACCAAGAGTAGTTCTACCTGGTCTAACCGGAGGCGTTGTACCATCTGTGTTTCCTGTTGGTGGCTGATTTAACTGACTGATGTTAACATCGGGCGGGATTAGGACTTGGTTAATTGCATGGATAACACCATTGCTAGCTTTAACGTCCGCCTGAAGAACTTTGGCATTATTCACCCCGACTTGATTGTTAGCGCGATCGATTTGAATATTTACAGGTCTTCCTTCATCGGTATTCAGTTCGCCAGCCGAGAGTTGAGCAGAAGTTACCGCACCAGGAACCACATGATATCTCAAAATCTTAATTAATGCTTCTCTATTTTCTGGTTGCTGTAACTGTTGCAAGGTAGCAGCAGGCAAAGCCGCAAATGCTTGGTCGGTGGGAGCGAAAACTGTATAAGGGCCTGCCTGTTGTAGAACACTTGCTAAACCCGATGAATTTAATAAAGAAGTCAGAGTGGTAAAAGAATTACTGGATGCAGCAAGAGAAACAATATCAGTACCAGTTTGAGGACTTCCAGCTACAATATACTGACTAGCTGGAAGATTGCTAGCAACGGGTTGCAACCGTCCTTGTTTAACTAAAGCTTGATATAAAAGTGCCGCGGCCTCAGCACGAGTTAGAGACTGCTGCGGATTGAGTTGTTTTACATCTGGGTAGTTGACGACAAGATTACCTAGTGTTGCTGCTGCCACACTGCCAACAGCGTACTCTGGGATAGCTGAAGCGTCGTTGTAGTAAGTGCTGAGAGTACTTGTATCGCCACCAGACAAACCCAAGCCATTACTTAAAGCTACGATCCCCTGTACTCTGGGTATTTGTTGATTTGGTCTAAACACGTTCCCAGGATAGCCTGCCAAAAATCCGGTTTCGTAGGCACTTTGAATTGCAGAAGCCGCCCAATAGCCAGCAGGAACATCACTAAATCCACCTGCACTTAATTGCCTAACTCGGTTTTGGTTACTAAAAGCTTTTTGAATCAAAGCGGCAAATTCAGCACGAGTCACAGGTTGATTGGGTCTATAGCTGCCATCAGGAAAGCCACTAATTACGTTATTGTCAGCTAAAACTTGAATGAAGGGACGCGCCCAATAATCTGAAGAAACATCAGTCAAGTTAACTGTTGAAGTTGGTGCTGGTGTCGCAGATGGAGTAGTAGACGGAGTAGTAGATGGAACGGTACTTTGGGATAAAGCTGGGGTAGAAATTACGATGGGACTTATTGTAGCAGTGGTCATTCCCAGAACTAGCAAAGCAACCTTTGTTGATGACCAACGAAACGAACTAGACATGGAAATATCCTCTTTTCAATTTTTTGGGTTGACTATTGGAAAATACTGGATGCAAGGTTAAGTAAATACAAATATCCAGATGATTATTTGGTTTGCCTCGATATGGAAACCAGAAATGAAACCCGTTAAATCGGGAAAATCCAAACGCGGGACATTATGAGTAGCTGCTTTGACATCTCATAAGATTTGTCCCTATCTCCACCCCAAATGGTATATGATTCCTATTTGTTTTTTAAAAAACCGCAGATCGCACTAAAGATAAGTAGGCATACTGTGGTAATATGGGAGATTGCAACAATAAAGATAGTTAATGCAAGTAGGCGATTTTATTAGTTCTAAAATTGCAGTCAAGCAGTAAAATAATTGGCCTTTAATAGCCGTCTCTTTATAATTGCAGACGAGGGTTAATGCCGTCAAGCTCAATGCATCATCATATCTAGTAAGATTTAAGAAATAAAATGTGTCTTGACGATATGATGTATTATTAGCGTTTAATCTAGAATATACAACTAACTCAAGGCTGGATTTTCAAAGAAAAATTTTCACTCTTTAGATAGTTGCACCTGATGATAAATTTGAAAATACTAGACTGGAAATTAGCGATCGCAATCAAAAATTTCAAGCCTGATTCCGCCAAGATTTCTGCCTAAGAATTAAGTTTTTTGCAAAAGACAATTTTATGAAAAGGAATCCAAACATAAACTAGGCTTTTTAAAAGCTGTCTAATCTGTATAAATTTTGCTCATAACTCCTTTGGAGGTAGGGCAACAAATCCGGTTTTTACTCCACGCTTAAACCCTGCTTTTTCATAGAAGTGCAAAGTCTCCTCGCGTTTTGAGCCACTGAGGAGCATCACTTTGTAACACTGTTGCTGCCATGCTAAAGCTAAAGCATAATGCAGTACTTGTGTACCTAATCCCTGCCGTCGATAATCGAAATGAGTGACAACATTTTCAATAATCCCGTATGGGCGTGCGCCACGCGTCAAATTGGGAACAATCGTTAAATTACATGTTGCTACTAACTGGTTATCAACATCAGCAACAATGTAATACAAACGGGGATCACGTAAAATCGTATCCCAGATGGATTGTAAAATATCGTCAGCAGGTAGAGGCGCATCAACGGGATTTAAGTGGTTATATAAAGCCAAAAGTTGAGGAAGTTCGTCGCGTGTAATCAGGCGAACGGTAATTATAGGTTTAGACAAAGATGTATTAGGGTAATTATGCCAGGAAGTATGTTTGACAATTTCAAATGTCAAAATCATGGGAATGTCAATTCAGTGCGAACCACTCCAGCGCGTTCATGACGGGCTAGCAGTTTAACTGTGCTACCTTGAGGCACACGCACCACCCATTCCACCTTCGCCCGATCCTTGGTAGGATCGCTTTGCCGCCTAATGGGAGTTGAAGGCTTGTAGGCTCGTCCTTCTAATTGACCTAACTCTTCACGGGGCTTACCCGTTACTAAAGTTCCCCCAGAAGGCAGTTCAATTTCACAGATACAGCCCCGCACCAGCTTTTTTTCTAAGGCTTTTTGGGTGACGTTGGTGGGCAACCAGCCTGTGTTATGCACAACTAATTGCACCCGATAAGTATCATCACCCAAGCTGTGGATGCTGGCTTCGTAAATCTCTAAACGCGGAGATATCAACAGATGCCAAACCAGCCATTCTGGGAAGAGGGCTATTTCTTTCTCCAGAAATTCAGGGGGTGGATTTGTCCAAGCGTACATGGTATCCCAGCCACCTAGTTCAATCTGACCGAGTTGGGGATGCTGGAAGGGATACCAATCAACGTAGCCTTTGCCTGCAAGTTTTTCATCGTTCCAACGCAGCAACTTCAAGTCATCTTCTATAGGGTGTTCTCGCTGCCAATCGATGTATTTATAATCATTAATTCCAGCTTGGCGCTGCGGACTCCAGACTTCTACTGTCCAGGCAAATAGACCTTGGTATTCATAAGCCCAATCGTCGAATGTACCTGTAATTACGTCTTTGGGGTCATAGCGGAAATCATGAAAGGCAGAGATGGCTGGGTATTGAGTAAGTTCAGTACCTTTTGCGCCAATGCGTTGATAAGTGCGGAGGTCATTGACGGGGAATTCGTCATCGCTGAGGTGGGTGTAGGGACGGATGAGAACACCGCTAAAGGTATGAAAGGCGATCGCTCCTGTAATATTAGGATGTGTAGTGATAAATTGAACTAGCGATCGCACTTCTATTTCAGATGTAGGATAAGGGCCAGACCCCGATTGCTCAGATTCCTGCCGCCACAAAAATGGAAAATTCCGGTTTAAATCTAGCCCTTGCTTAGAAGGCTGAATTTGAATCTGAACTCCGTCATAATTTTCTATATTTCCTTCTGGTAGTACACGATAATACTGACCACCTGTTTCTGTTGGTTCGCGTCGTACTAGCAGGCGAGGTTCGCTAGAAGAGACTTTCCAAGCCCCATTAGCATCGGGGATTCGCATCAGTAAAATCCGACCATCGCCATCGATATCTTCCATCACTAATCCATCGTTGCCTTCTTCATCATGGGGATAGGGACGAGTACCAGAGCGAATAAATTTCGGTTTGTCAGCCAATGCCAACTCCGCACCATCAGGATTAACACGGGGGCAAATGTAGAAGGTGCGGCTATCCAAACAACGGGTAATTTCTGGGTGAGTACCGTAAGCTGTAACTAACGTTTGCAAGAGATATAAGCAAACACTTGACGGTGCTAGTTCTGTGGCGTGGATGTTCCCATCAACCCAAAGGGCAGGTTTTTCTTGATGTGCGCCACTGGCAAAGTTGGTAACTGTCAATAGCCAGATGTCACGTCCTTCGTAACTCTTGCCAATGCTTTCTATGCGTACTAGCTGGGGAAATTCTTTCGCATAACTTTGTAGAATGCTTGTCAGGTCTTCATAACGATAGTATTTATCAAACCTAACATCTGGCATAACAAACCCTCCATATCGCAAATCTAAAACCCAAAATTATTTGACTCATACTTGATTTTTGAAAAAATTCAGTACAACTCAAAGAGGCTTCTTGACTATTGCCCATTGCCCATTGCCTATTGCCTCCTACGCAAATAAGTTGATAAATCAAATAGAATTGCTATATTTGACTAAGTTTGAAAAGATTAATTCGGCTTACCCGTAATCGTGAATGCTGCCCAGTAATAAGGATGATTATAAAGATTTTTATCTGATGCCATTTTACTATTTCTATATAACTGCGTCGCTAAATAAGTTTGAATTCTTACTTCCTCTGGATGCAGATTATTTAAAATATCTTCATACCATTTTGTTAGTTCTCCAGCAGTTAGTTCTTTCAGCCATCGTGTGGCTTCTGCTAAGGCAGTAATTGCAGATTTATTGGGCTGTAATCGTCGGTAAAACTCAATCATTACCAAGGCACTAGCCGAAGATTCTACACTCCAGAGAGTACTCACTACATGAGGTACGCCTTGACTCACAAAAGCACTAACTAAGCTCACATATTCGCTGCTGATAATATGGTTGCTAGTACTGAAGTTTTCACAGGCAGAGAGGGTAATCAGATTGTAACTTCCTAGATTTCGTTGACAGATTTCATCTAAAGTAAGTCTGTCTTCACCTGCTAATGCTAATTCTGATTTTTTGGGTTCAACTAAATTATTAGTGACATGACCCGTAAAATGCAAAATGTTGTAATTATCAGATAAGGCATTTTCGACAATGGTTTTCGTAGCTTCTGCCCCCTGAATTCGCTGGATATTATTGAACATCTGACTAACAATTTCAGACTCCAATTTGGCAAATTTAAGTGTCGGATAACCTGTACTTTCAGGATGTTCAACACTAAGCAAAAACTTGTTTTGCCACTGCCAAATATCCTCAGTTCTGATTGATAAACCTATTTGGGCACTAGGTAGATAGGTGACGCTGAAATTTGATTCCACATTGGGTAACTCTTCCGAAGATGGGGAAGAAAGATGGAAAAGTGTATGAATGGGTAATCTGTACAAGTCACGATGAGGAATTAAAACTAGTTCAGTAATACCTTCAAGTTCCTGTGCAATTGTGGAAATATTCAGGATTTCATACAGTTGCAACAGTTTCTCTTCCATATCAACTCGCCAAGAATGCTGACTTTTACTATCTTTGTCTTGGGCCGTACTGCGATATTCTTGGTATTGTTGATGCCAATCTTCTAGCCAAATTTCAAATTCAATTAGGCGCTGCACTGCTTCGGGTAGAGGCAATTCATTCAGACGAATAGCATCTTCTCCTAAAGGTATTACCCCAGTATCTTGCATGGGTGTAAACAGGAGAATTGGTGATGGTGCTTGGTCTTTGAGAATGAAAGTATGTAGGGCAACTGGACTAATATGCCAGTAAATAATTGCTGTTGTGGGATTGAATAGTTGTTGAATTGCGCCATAATAAGGCGAGTAAATATTATCATTCCAGCCAGAAAGTAACCAGTTTAAACAAGCATTTTTACCTTGTTCGGCAATTTCCCAAGCTTCTACTAAATCACCCGACTCTACAGCTAAATCAACTGCCAATTGATCGAAGCCGGCAAATTTCAGAGCTAGCTGTTTTTTACTTTCGTCTGAGCGAGTTTCTTCACTCAGTAATTGTCGCAATAAATCTGTCCCACGTTGCAGCAATTCTTGAACTTGTGTTGTGTGTCCCAAACCCATTAAGACTTTGCTTAGAGATTGTAAAACCTCTAAGTGCAACTGGGGAAAATATTCTAGTGTCAGGGTTAACAGCGCCTGATGGTACTCAGATGCAGCTTTGCGCCAATAATCGCGGGGATTGGTATGTTTCTTACCTTGCTCATAGTAAGTATTAGCGATCGCAAAATGCAATCTACCCCAACCTTCGGGGTGGGTATCTGTCCGCAGATGCTTTAACCCTTCTTCGTAGCTGGCTAATTTTCCTTCGTAGCCACCCTGTTGTAAGGCGGGATTTGTCGCGATGATACTACTCGATAAGTTCAGCAATGTATCAGAATCTACTAAATGACCGATCGCAGTTCCCCGACCAATCCAAGCTTCCCAATAATCTTGTTTAATTTGCAAAGCGTTGTCATAACAGGCGATCGCTTCGGCAAATTGTTCTAAATAAAACAATGCTACTGCCTGATTATACCAAGCTAAGTGGAAGTCGGGTTTAATGGCGATCGCTTGCTGATAGGAGGCGATCGCTTCTTGTCTACGTCCTAAGTTGTCTAATGCTATACCCCGGTTGTACCAAGCTAAGTAGAAGTCGGCTTGAACCGAAAGTGCTTTATCCCAGGAAGCGATCGCTTCTGACCATCTTCCTAAATTAAACAGCACTACGCCTCGGTCTATCCAAACTTCATGGTACTCTGGGTCAATTTCTATTGCTCTGTCATAAGATATGATTGCTTCGGCAAATTGTTCGCTGACAGCTAGGGCTATGCCTCGGTGATACCAGTTTTCTTGGTCTTCTGGTTCGAGTTGCAAGGCTTGGTCATAACTAGCAATCGCTTCCGGTAGCCAACCCAATTTCAGCAGTGCCAAACCCTTGCTAGACCACGCTTCTTGGTAATCTGGTTTGATTTCTATAGCTTTATCAAAAGAAGCGATCGCTTCTTCAAAGTATCCTAATTCTCCGAGAGTTCCACCCCGGTTGTACCAAGCTTTGTAGAAGTCTGGTTTCAATCCTATGGCTGTTTCATAAGATGCGATCGCTTCTTCAAAACGTTCTAAATGGAATAGCGTTAAGCCTCGATTAAACCAATATTCTGAGAATTCGGGTTGCATTTCAATTGCTTGGTCATAAGATGCGATCGCGCCTAACAAATCGCCTGTTTTGGCTTGCTGAAGACCTTGGTAAAACCACCCTTGAGCGTCGGTAATCAGATTATCGCTATGTCGCTCAATAATACCAGGGGAATTACTGCTTTGAACTGCCAAATCTGAAGCAAGTTGCTGGACTAAATTGGTACTTTGATCCAACCTCACCCACAACTCGTCTAAAGTATTAGCCACATTTGGCTCTAAATTCGTCAAAGTATTATCCCAGGTTTCCACAGAGGCAGACGTTGCTAATTCAGTCCTTTGTCTAGTGGAAAGGAGATTTGCTGGTGTTGTAATTTGAACAACTTTTTCATCGCCGAACCTCAGTTCGGCTAAAGAAGTGATTGAATCTTCTGCTGCGGGGAGAGGGACATTTTCAGGTATTGGGGTTTGGGCATTTTCAGTTTCATACTCCAATACCAGTTCCTCTAAATTTTCGGGCAATCTTTCTTCAAAAGAGGCATTTGGGGGTGTTGACGTTATTGGTTCAACATCTGGTACATCATATTCCCATAACTGTTCACCTAAGCTACGAATTAGCTCTTGTCCTGGAGAACTTGGGAAAATTTCTTCATCGGTGATGATTTCTTCGACATCTGGCTCATCATACTCCCATAACTGCTCGCCCAAATCGCGCAGCAGTTCTTGCCCAGGAGTGATTTCTAACTCATCTTGTGCCTGATTGTCCTGATACTCTATTTCTGTAGGTAAGTTTTGCATTAGCCGGATGCCAATGTCATAAGCAACATCTCCAATTCTGCCAACACCAAGTTCCCCCAATTGCACCATCTGGGTTGCTAAAAGAGGATTTGGTGTAGGTGAAGCTAGTAAGCTTTCACCAAACATCACCAACCAGTCTATCCAACGTTCAGCCGGAATGCGATATTCGATTCGTTGCAGATACCTCAATGCCCACTGTCGTCCTCGTGCTTGATGCACGCCTTCTAACAATTGGATAAACAATTGTTCCAAATCCGCATTGGTTAGTTCTGGTGGTACATCCACCAGATTACGTCCTCTCGCACCCTTGAGAGAACTATTCTGTTTACTTGCAATGAGGCGCTTTAAAAACCTTTTAAGCGACTGCGATATCCGCCTGAGCATCTGCCACACTCTTGGATTTTGTTTTTCTAGATTTTAGCCATCGTTGTCTTAAAAAAATCATCAATTACGTGAAAACCCATTAGATTCGGACAGCGCTTCCGTAGCAGGTTAGCAAAAAATATACAAATCTTCAAGAGCATAGCATTACAACGTTACAATTCCCAGATTTAGCTCTAGAATTTTGACTTTGCAAATTTTAGATTTCAGATTCTTTGGCTTCATAACAGAGTAACCTGCTACTAACATCTTTGTGAATGACACAAATCTAAAATCTGTTGACTCTACGAAGCAGTTAATTTTCTGTTTGCTCTGTAGTCGATTCACCACCGGGATATAATTGACTAATCAATGCCTGCACAAGCACTTGTGGATCATCTGTTTCAACGGCAAGCTGTTGGGCAATCTGCTGGCGTAAGTTTTCATCCTCCTGTAACATTACAAACAACTCTTCTAGGGTGACAGTTTGGTATTCTCCCTCCGGGGGGTTCTCTGGTGCATCTGCTGACTCTGAGACTGGGGTCGTTGGCTCAGAGGGCAAAGTTGTGCTAACAGTATCTGGCCCTTCATATTCCCAAATTGGTTCGCCTTGATTGCGTGTCAACAACTGCATCCCAATACTATAGGCAACATCTCCAATTTCTCCAATGCCTAACTCACCCAATTGCACTAACCGCGCAGCCATTTCATTATTAGGTGTTGGTGATGCCAGCAATTTGTCGCCAAAGCGCCTTAACCACTCAACCCAGCGTTCAGTTGGGATACGATGTTCGATATTATTCAGCCACTTCTGGGCCCATGCTTCCCCTCGTGCTTGATGTACTCCTTGCAACAGTTCGTTGAAGAGAAATTCCAGATCCGTATCGCTTAGGGGTGGCGCTGGTTCTTTTTGGACATTTCCCCTAGATTTTGAGGCAGTCTGTTTTCCACCAAACAAGCTCTGAAAAAGCTTTTTGAGCCATTGAAATAGCCGCTTGAGCATCTGCTGCACCATCGAGTTTTGCTTATCTATAAAATTGTAGCGATCGCACTGGAGTATGGCGTTAGTTCAGTCAATAAAACGTATAGTCATTGGGCATTGGGCACTTGTACTGAGCGTAGTCGAAGTATTGGGCATTGGATAATTCCCCTAGTCCCCATCTCAATAGAACAAATGTACTAAATGATATGCTATAATTCCGATACATTGATGTTGAAATCATAGTAAAGGATAAGCTCTGGCTACAAGTTTCCTGAGTGCCAAAATTTACGGCATTAGTTGAGTCTTGGGCTATGGCAACATCGATCAACAAAGCAGGTACGAGAGTTTAAAATAATTGAATCCTAAACTCGACTCGGTGCTACTAATCAACATTGAAAGGCATTGAAGTCTATTTTTCCATGTCTTACGAACCCCTGCACCACAAATATCGCCCCAAAAGTTTTGCTGAACTGGTGGGCCAAGAGGCGATCGCGACCACCCTCACGAACGCGATCGGCACATCTAAAATCGCCCCCGCCTATTTATTTACTGGGCCTAGAGGTACGGGGAAAACTTCTAGTGCCCGGATTCTGGCCAAATCCCTCAATTGTCTCAAAGGTGATAAGCCCACGGCTGAACCCTGCGGGGTGTGTGAAGTTTGTCAGGGAATCACTAAGGGCTATGCCTTAGATGTAATTGAAATCGATGCCGCTAGCAACACTGGTGTCGATAATATCCGTGAGTTGATTGAAAAAGCCCAGTTTGCTCCTGTACAGTGTCGCTACAAGGTTTATGTAATCGATGAGTGCCACATGCTCAGTACCCAGGCATTCAATGCGCTACTTAAGACACTAGAGGAACCACCGAGACACGTGGTTTTTGTATTGGCGACAACAGACCCGCAACGGGTTTTACCAACGATTATTTCACGCTGTCAAAGGTTTGATTTTAGACGGATTCAGTTAGAGGCGATGGTGAAGCATTTAAGTGCGATCGCCTTTAAAGAAAACATTCATATTTCGCCCGATGCCGTAACCCTCATAGCCCAACTTTCTCAGGGAGGGTTGCGGGATGCCGAAAGTTTGCTCGACCAATTGGGTTTGTTAGCGGGTGAAGTGACACCGGATCGAGTTTGGGATTTGGTTGGCACAGTGAGCGAACAGGACTTGCTGGGGCTGTTAAATGCGATCGCTCAAGATAAACCGGAAGCAGTTCTGGACTGTACCCACTATATTTTAGATCGTGGTCGAGAACCTCTAACTATTCTGCAAAATCTCGCCGCTTTTTACCGCGATTTACTCATAGCTAAAACAGCACCCAACCGCCACGATTTGGTTGCTTGTACTCAGCAAACCTGGACAGCGCTAGTTGAGTTTGCTCAATACTTCGATATGAGCGTGATTTTGGCAGGACAGAAACACTTGCGAGAAGCTGAAGTACAAATTAAAAACACCACCCAGCCGCGTTTGTGGTTGGAAGTAACATTACTAGGATTGTTACCCAGTGCAACGAATATTCAGCCACAAGCCCCAAGTATTGCACCGCGAGTTAACCCACCTGCTGTATCTCCCAATTATTCTCCAGCAGTTGCCCAAAATCACCCAGTCTCTTCTGTACCTGTAGCTGAACCGCAAACAAATCATAATTCTGCATCTGCCAATCACCAAGCGGCTGCCCAAAATCAGCCCGTCACTTCATCTCCACCAGTTGAACGACAAACGAATCACAATTCTGCTGCTAACTCAGTTTCACCACCAACCCCAGAACCTGTATCTGTACTCGTGTCACCTGCGAACCTTGAACCAGTAACTTCAGAAGTTGTTGCCGAAGCAGAATATGACTTAACTCAGATTTGGCAACAGGTGCTTGCCAACCTCCAGCCAAAATCAAGGCAAGAAATGCTGCGTCAAATGAGCCAACTCATAGAGTTCGACGGTGTTGTGGCTCGAATTGCGATTAAACAGGCATGGTATGACAAGGGGAAATCTTATCTACCGATGATTACGGCAGCTTTTCAACAGACTTTTCAGCGTGAAATCCAGATAAATATAGAAAAAGGAACTTCTTCAAACTCTAACTCAGCCAAAAAAAGTTCTCCCCTAAAAGATTCTACTCGCTCTCAGCAACCACCAACTCCTAGTTACAACCAGCAAATTCCGCCTCCAGCGCCAGTACCGCAGCCAACCACGCCACCGCCAGCACCACTAAAAACCGAGTCGGCAGCAAACTACGGAAATGGGGTAAATGGAAATGGGGCAAATAGAAATGGGGCAAATGGAAATAGGGTACAAGCTTTGCCTCCACCACCAAAGCCGACACCCGTACCTGATTGGGAACCTGACGAAGTTGCGATCGCAGCTCAACGTGTAGCAGAATTTTTCAACGGACAAATTATCCGGTTTGCAGATGATTTTCCAGAATTCTCCGACTCTATAACCACACCTGAGTGGGTAGAAGAATCAGAAGTTGATGATGAATAAAGAGAAGCCGCAGGGTTAATTTGTTTCCCTCCCAATACTTTTCGGATAAGGGTTGAGTCGTCCCAAATTCAGATCCCCCCGCCTACGGCGACCCCCTTAAAAAGGGGGTAAAAGAGGGTTAGAAGCCCCCCTTTTTTAAGGGGGGTTGGGGGGATCTGCAACGACTAATTGCGCTAACCGAGAAGTATTGGTTTCCCTGCGACTTCTTTGTGCAATAGACTACCTTTAATTTTTAGGCAGTCTATTTATTTAATTTGAAATTTCCTAACGGCGTCTGCTACCAAAACCAGTTGAGCGACGGGGTGCTGAACTACGTCCACTACCAAAACTACTACCAGAATTGCGTCTGGTAGTGCTGGAGTTACCAGAGGGTCGCAACGTACTACCACCAAAACCAGAGCCAGAAGGACGGTTATTACCTGTAGTGCTACGCGGTACATTGCGTATATTTGAATTTCCAGGATATGACCTTCTAATTGTCCCTGTATTGCGGAATGCAGTCCGATTTGTCACGGCTGCGGGTGGCGCATTGTAGCGAGTTTGATAGCTTTGAACTGCTTGGCCATAGCTTCCGCCATATCCACCGAAGCCACTTAATCCTTGTCCTGATTGATAGACTGGGGGTACATAATACTGTGGTCTAAACAACATACTACCAATTGCCTGACCAGCCAAGCTACCTGCCACAGATCCAGCAAATGGTGCCCAGAAGTTGTTTTCTCGACGGACTACAACGGTCTCTTGTTGTCCTGTTTGGGGATTGGTTTTATTCTCGGTAACGTTGTGAACGTACTCAATTTTAAAATCTTCCGTCAGATATAAAATTGGTTGTCCTTTTTCTACCTTTAGATAGGATTTCTTACCCTGCTTGATTTCATCATCAGTTAACCGTGCCATTTGCAAATTTTCGGTTACAAAGGTCGGGGGATTATTGTTAAGTAAAAACAAGCTGTACTCACCACTTGCATCGTCATAAGTAGCTTGTTGTATTTGATACTGCCCGTCACTCAGCTTGGTGTTATTAGAGGTTTGGCTAACGTTCTTGGTTGGAGGAGTAGTTTGGTTTCCTCCACCACAAGCGACAGTTGTCATACACAAACTCAGAGCTAAAAAAACGGCAGTAAATTTACGTACTATGGTCATGATCATTGGATTATTGTCCTATCTCTGAGCTTAACAATTTCTGGATGTGAGTAGTAAGTACGGACTACCCAACAGATTACAAAGGAATCAATTCTGGGTAATATTGCAACAGTTGATCGCTAGTGAGTTCATCGCCTAACTGTGCTGGTGAGAAATGTACTTGGATTGCTTTCAATCGATGTTTATAATGCAAGTTTATCAATGCTTTCAATCCTTCTTTGAGTGCCTGAGCGTTAGAAAGATCGGTTTCTAAGTCTGGCACTTCCCCTTCATAAGCTACTGTAATCATCACAATGACGTTGCGGGTTATAGGTATAGATAGAGGTTCATTCAATCCAGAGCCGGAATTGTAATCTGGTTCGCTGAGATATCTTTGGGCTGAGTCAGTAAATAATTCATTCACATAATCTCCCGCCTCGCCTTCATCCCAAAATACATCACCTTCGTTGGCAGCAGAAAGCCAATATTCATCATATTGCAGCAGGGTTTGGCTAATTTCTGCTAATCCTTCTCCCAAAACTTCTAAATCGCCATCGGCATCGATCGCATCTCGTCCAGCACTATTTAATACTCCTAAAATTGGTGCTACCTCACCTCCCCCTAAATGCAGAAATAGACGAAAGACTACATAGCGAGTTCGACCGATCATTTTATTAAAGGTATCGCGCATACTTTCCTCCAAAACAAAATTTTATTAGAACAGAATTCAGGAGTCAGGAGCCAGAATTCAGAATGATTTTTGTGCGACACTTCGACTAGACTCAGTGCATCGCTGGCGGATAAATCAAAGGGTTTAATACCCCCACTAAATCAAACGCAAGAGCGTTTCTGAAAGAGAAGATTTAGTGGTGCAACAATTCAGTGGCGGGTCTGAATACCCCACTGATAGCGTAGCAGTAGCGTTCGCGCAACGTCTCGTAGAGAGGCACGAGCGTCAAGATTGCTGACTCCTGTTAGCGGATAGCTAAGGTTTAGCCCATTCTGACTTCTGAATTCTTCTTCAATTTTGTCATTTATCCAATACTTAATGCCTTAAGATTAATGATTAATATAGTGAAATCCCTTGACAAAATCTATAACTATATCTAATGAAGGTAATATATTTTTTGTTGATTCACTGGATATATCATCATAAGCTGAAGCATTGAGAGCAGAGCGATTAATAAATCTTTTTCCAAAATTGGGATGGTCATAGACAATCAAAGTGTGGGCGCTGGAATTGGTTAAAACTATTTGGGTTGGGGCTTTACAAAAATTTAACTTTCCGGCGACTTCGATATTTTTTTTCATCTGTTTAATTGTTTTCGCCTGACTTATAGCTTGCTCTAAAATAATATTTAATTGTTTCACTATATGAGGCGATTTTAAATTTTGATTTGCAACAACTTCACTGTTAATGATTTCCACCAGACTAGAAATATTCTTTTGGATAGATGCTGCATCTAGAAAAGGAAGAATCACAATGTAAGCAGTGGAAAATAGTGCTTCATCGCTATCTACATGAAAGGTGAAAATAGTTCGACGACGACCACTTTCGATGCTTGGGGGTTGTTTTAGCCCTCGGTATTCTTGAGCAATTTGGTAGTAAGCACCAGCGATCGCAAAATTGGCTTCGTGTTCTAGGGCTGCATCAACAATAATCCGAATTGTTGGCGGTGTTTCGTTAAAAAAATCTCGTGACTCTTCAGAATGGAAGTTTTGGATAATCGAGCGATCGCCATTTGGGCTAAGATCGACCCATTCACAAACCATCCCTTCAGTTTTTAAACCAAACCTGGAGGTTGCATAAAGCTTGGCTCCAGTTAAAGTTGCTCCTGTTAAGTCAGCACCAATCCATTCCGCCCTAATTAATTTTGCCTGAGTTAAATTGGCGTGGACTAAACTTGTATTCGTTAAATTGGCATTGCTTAAATCTGCGCCTGTTAAATCAGCCCCGCTCAATTTTGCGGTGCTCAAATCTGCCCACCGGAGGTTCGCCCCGCTCAAATCTGCCCACCGGAGATTTGCCCCGCTCAAATCTGCCCCGCTCAAATTAGCATGGCTGAGATTGACTTGTCTAAGTTCGGCATCTCGCAAATTTGCGCCACTCAGGTCACAACGACTGAGGTCACTGGCATTTAAGTTAGCCATCTCTAAGTTGGCTCCGGTCAACGAAGCACCTCTTAAGACAGTCTCACTCAAGTTAGCGTGACGGAGATTTGCTTGGCGCAGTGTCGCTTCTCGCAAATCGGCACTGGTGAGGTCAGCTTCCAATAGATCGGCGCGACTAAGATCAGCGCGAATCAACTCGGCGCGGATCAATGAAGCTCCTCTGAGTTGAGCGCGACTGAGATCGGCTCGAATCAAATTAGCGACGTTGAGACTAGCGTTGTTCAAAATGGCGCTGCATAGATTCGCGCCACTGAGTCTAGCGACATTCAGCTTGGCATTGCTTAAGTTAGCTTCACTCAGATTTGCGCCACTCAGGTTGACTATACTCAAATTAGCTTCGCTAAGATTCACGCCACTGAGTTTGACCCCGCTTAGATTGGCTTCCGCGAGGTCAACACCACTAAAGTTTAAGACTCCTGCTGTGTATTGTTCCAATAATTCCTCTACAGTCATTGATGCTACCCCTTGGATGCCAACTTTAATAGTTGGTAAAGTCATAAAAACGGAATGTCAAAATCAAAAATGAATATTGGAATTTTAGGACTGGGATTGATCGGCGGATCTTTGGGTTTTGATTTGCGATCGCAAGGACATCATATCTTAGGAGTTAGCCGCCGTGAAACCACTTGTGAAAAGGCAGTTACCATCGGCAGTGTTGATGAAGCATCAGTCGATCTGAGCCTGTTAGCAGCCGCAGAAGTTGTATTTATTTGTACACCTCTAGCCCTTATTGTGCCCCAATTTGAACAGTTAATCGCTCATTTGTCTGCGACTACAGTCGTGACTGATGTGGGTTCGGCGAAAGCACAGATAGTCAAGGATATTTCTCCCCTCTGGAATAATTTTATTGGCGGTCATCCAATGGCGGGAAGAACAGATAGTGGAATAGAAGCTGCACAACGGCATTTATTTGTCGATAAACCTTATGTTTTAACACCGATAGCTACAACACCAACTAGTGCAATTACGGTTGTAGAAGAAATTGTGCGATCGCTAGGAGCAAATATTTATTATTGTCAACCAGAGCAACATGACTGCGCTGTTAGTTGGATTTCCCATTTACCTGTAATGGTCAGTTCCTCATTGATTGCTGCTTGTTTGAGTGAAACTGACTCCGATGTTTTGCAATTAGCCCAAAAATTAGCTAGCTCAGGTTTTCGCGATACCAGTCGTGTCGGTGGTGGGAATCCAGAGTTGGGCGTGATGATGGCGCGGTATAATCGTCAAGCATTGCTGCGATCGCTGCAACAATATCGGCACAATCTTGATGAGTTGACTAACTTAATTGAGCAAGAAAATTGGGCAGTTTTAGAAGAAAAATTTAAATCAAGGCAACAAGCACGAGCTGATTTTGTTGAATAGTTGTCGGGTGCGTTCAGCTATGGATAACGCACCCATTTTCAGATTTGGTGGGAGTACAAAAACTCCGGTTATTCATCCGCTTTTTCGGTCAAAATACCAAACTGAATTCTGACTCACCTCGACTCCTTTCGACTCCTTTCGACTTCGCTCAAGGCAAGTCGCTCGGCGGCCACCTGACTCCTGAATTCTGTTCGATAAAATCCTTAAAAAATGCTACTTTACAGTTTGACAGTCACCAAACCGATGTAATATACAGATAAATTTACAAAAATCAACAATGGTAGAACGTCCAATCAAAAAATCGGAACGTCAGGCTAAAGAAAATACTGACAACAATTCCGAAAATTCGGATTCTGTAACTCCTATTGAATCCAACCCCAAAAGCTCAAAACCGACCCGTAATCGGTCGTCTGACAAAGAGAGAAAAGCATCATTAGGAGATGAAAAAAGGCAGCAGGGGAATCCGGCGCTAGCGCGTGGCCCCAAACCGGTTAAACCTCCAGTCGCCAAAGCCAAAACAGAAGAACTTGAAACCGAATCGGAACCTACATCTGAGGAGTCTCAAGACTAAATATTACAAGTGTTGTATGTGATGTGGGAGGCTATAAGTAAATGAAGACTGGGATTTCTGGCTTTGAAGGCAGCGATCGCGCCCCCCATCACCATTAGGTTATTCTGATGTCAAATGCGCGAATGGGTAGGTGTACAAATTTCACATCCCCAAAAAAGTGATTCTATTTCAACGCCAGCAAGCATTTCACCCCATTAATCACCCAATTTTTATCCGCGCAATCTCTGAAATGCTTACAAATACTAGGTGTCAGCCTTTGACCTTTACCGACACTCTTACCAAAAAAATTTTCTGATGCTATGATTGCTTTAGATTCGCGCAACCGCACCTTGAAAACTAAATACAGCTTGGCTTTCAGGCTCCTGCCATTGCAATTTATCAAAATCCCTATTAGGGATTGAAACCCAGTAGCCCCCCTAGCTACAAGTAGCCGCCAAAATTGCAATTTATCAAAATCCCTATTAGGGATTGAAACCTCATCAGCACCAATACATAACGTCTGGGTAACTTTAAATTGCAATTTATCAAAATCCCTATTAGGGATTGAAACTAAAGTATCTACTGACTGATTTACCAATAATCTTTAGTTGCTCATCAACAATTGCAATTTATCAAAATCCCTATTAGGGATTGAAACTAAAGTATCTACTGACTGCCTGGCAGCCTATTTAATTGCAATTTATCAAAATCCCTATTAGGGATTGAAACTTAGAGGGAATATCTTTCTATTCCCTCAGTATAATTGCAATTTATCAAAATCCCTATTAGGGATTGAAACAGTTGTGGACTTGCCACCCTTTGACGCGTCAATTCACATTGCAATTTATCAAAATCCCTATTAGGGATTGAAACCTTCCACCAGGGTACTAAGTGGAATGAATCAGGCAAAACATTGCAATTTATCAAAATCCCTATTAGGGATTGAAACTGGAGAACAAACACGCGATTCTGAAGCACACCAACCCATTGCAATTTATCAAAATCCCTATTAGGGATTGAAACCAATCTTGTCTAGTTGCCCCTGTAAGTTACCCAGATTGCAATTTATCAAAATCCCTATTAGGGATTGAAACTAATGGGTTAGGAGGGGCTTGCACCCTCTGGATATCTTTGTTATTGCAATTTATCAAAATCCCTATTAGGGATTGAAACTTCAATAGACTTTTTGGTGTACAGCCGTAGCTCAATTGCAATTTATCAAAATCCCTATTAGGGATTGAAACGTTTACTTTATTTAGCTATCACTGGTACTGGTGGATTGCAATTTATCAAAATCCCTATTAGGGATTGAAACTAAAAATAAGAAAAGGAAAAAACCCGCGCTAATTAAAATTGCAATTTATCAAAATCCCTATTAGGGATTGAAACAATAAACCGGAGGGGGTTCCCCTGAGCGAAGTCGATATTGCAATTTATCAAAATCCCTATTAGGGATTGAAACTATACACCACAGTGCAATTGTTTACCTATTGGAAAAATTGCAATTTATCAAAATCCCTATTAGGGATTGAAACAATATCGCTGGCATTAATATCACAGAGGCTGAGATTGCAATTTATCAAAATCCCTATTAGGGATTGAAACAGATACCCATTAAACCAATCTCCAAACAATGCGATTGCTATTGCAATTTATCAAAATCCCTATTAGGGATTGAAACTACACTTTGGGTTGGCTGAGTATCCTGGTGTAATTGCAATTTATCAAAATCCCTATTAGGGATTGAAACACGTACTAGGTCAACATTGTTCCATTTGAGTGCTAATTGCAATTTATCAAAATCCCTATTAGGGATTGAAACTGGTAAACAAACAGTCATCTTACAAGATGGCTTCTATTGCAATTTATCAAAATCCCTATTAGGGATTGAAACGTTTCCTTCACCCAATTTAAAGCTGATACGTTGGGATTGCAATTTATCAAAATCCCTATTAGGGATTGAAACAAAATCGCTGAACGTGCGGCTAGTTAACCCTATTATTGCCAGGACTTACGCAACTGTCACAAGCAATGGCGCGGTGTAGCCGCGCCGCGCGCCAAGCAACTACACGATAAACAT